>NZ_DBHHFZ010000009.1:34203-176279 GCF_057238465.1 Arachnia sp. | reverse complement strand
TACAAGCCGTCACCGGACTCATCTTCGCTTACACCCCATGAATAAGCCTCTAGGTATCCTCAAGCCCTTCGTACTCACTATTTCAAGCAGCGACAGGGGGATCGGTCGCTAGCCATGCCGTGCGGAGCTCCTCGTGTTCCGCTCCCAGGCCGGCTCAAACCCATGCGCGAATCCCGGGATCCCACCGTAGGCCCTTGGCCTTCCCGGCCAGCACCGGTTCCAACAGCTCATTGACGAGGTTCGTGGCCAATGCGACGGTGAGGTGGTCCTTGCAGTCCGGGATGGGGGAGGCGAGTCTTCTGTAGGAGGCATCCCAGTCCGGAGGTGCCGTGAAAGTCTCCGGGAGCGGCAACCCTCGGGAAGCTGCTTCTCTGGTGATGGCCACCTCGAGTCTGCCGCCATCGATGGTCTGTGTGAGTGTGAGGACAACAAGGTCCACGAGGTCCTTCACGCGTGTCGAAGGATGACCGTTGTAAAGGGAAAGCGTCGCACAAACCTTGTCCGCCATCTGGTCGACCAAAGGGTACAGGCGATACTCGCACTGCGGGAGTTTTGGGAGTGCCAGGGCATTCGACGGGATGATGGTCTCCGGGGTGTCTGTCGTAACGGCTTTGACAACGAGATCGACATTCAGCCGGTCCTTTTTGTTGACGCCGAGGTAGACGTCAAAGCTCACGCGGATGCCTTCGGTGTAGGCCTGCTGTTTACCGCCGAGTGAATCCGTGTGGCTGACATACTCGAAGCGAAAGAAATCTCCTAGGTCAAGGGCCGCAAGGCGCCGAAGCTCGGTCAGGGCTGCGGCCAGTGAGTGACGTCGATTGAACAAGTCGACATCACTGGTTGCTCGCGCCGATGGGACCCTGGCCAGCAGGGCCGTTCCGCCCTTGAGAAGCCATGCGTCGGTTGGCGTCTCTGAGAAGATCCGGCACAGAAAACGGTGGAAGTACTCCAGCCGGATGCGCTCCTGGGTGCTGAGGGACTTGTCGTTCTGGGCTGCTTTCTGAGCGGCTGATCGTATTGCCGACTCGACCGCCGCCGGTGTCTGGTAGGGATCTGTCATCTAGGATCCTCGCATTCGTGTGGCATGTCGGACTCCAGTGGTGGAGGAGTGGGATGTGATGCGCTTGCCATCGGATGAACCAGCTGATTGTGAATCGTGTTCGCGAGCAGCTCAGTGGTTTCCGGGACGAAGAATTCGGTGTTTCCTGTGTGAAAAGACTTCCAGACCTTTTGGTTCGTTGCTGCGAAGGCTTTTTGGAGTCCTGAGGCGCCGAGGAGGTCACTGAAGACGTTCGGGAGCTTCTCGAAGATGGTCTGCGCCTGGGGAGACGTGAGGATCTTTGCCATGAGGGGTCCGTTTTCTGCGATGCGTCTGACCCAGCTGTCCTCGTCGATTCCCGCCGACCGGGAGAGCTTTTCCAGCAGCGCCGCGCCGTCACCTGCCGCACAGCCGTTGCGGCGCGCCAGGGGAGCCAGGAGTTCGGTGAGGCGTTCGGTGTCCAGGACGGACTGCCGGGTGGCGTCCCGAAGTGCATCTGCGACGGTGCTGAGGTCCTGCCGATCTTCGACCAGGTCGGCGATGGTGCGTTCCCGTGTGGTCGCGGGCAGGCCGTCCCGGACGGTGATGTCCTCACGGGGAAGGTCCCGGGTGCGGTATCGGACATCGAGTCGCTGGCTCTGTCGCCGTGTCGGCGAGGTGAACTCGCTCCGAGTGGCCCGGAGGTCTCCGATGCCGTGGAGCCGGGCAGCGGATTCCCCGGAGACGACGATCCCCGGGCGGTCGTCTCGTAGACGTTCGAGAGCGAGCCTGCGGGGTTCGGTCGCGAGCCACGCTGCTCGGAGTTCCTCGTGCTCCGCAGCCGGGGCGCCGGTGCTGCGGTAGACGCCGTGGATGAGCCGGATCAGGTAACCGTCATCGTTGAGCCGCTTGAGGGTCATGTGGTCGATGCCTTGTGCGCGTGCCTGGGCGGAGGTGACCATACCCCACTGGGATTCGGTCACCTCCGCCAGCTGCTGCAGCGCCACACGTGACTTCATGCTTGAATACTAACTTCATAATTGTTAGTTTCCAAGCGAAATCTGCATCAGGGGATGGTTGGGAGCGATCCACGAAGGAACTGGACCGGTCGAAGCCCTTCTGATCGTCAGCCGAGGTCCCTCACCCGCAGCGACTCGCTGCCCGATGTGTTTCCTGGGTTTTCCGCTTCTCCTCGGCGGACCACGGTCCTATCGGCCCATCCTCAAGGTGCGTCGCTGACCGGTGGGAACGCTTCAAGGGAACTCGCCGACGGCATGCACGAGGCGTCGGCGCCCCGGCCGGGGGAGCCAGGACGACCACGCAGGAGATGGTTTGACCGCCCTCCCCGAGATCGCGGGAAGGGTCTCGCTAGGGTTTTCCGCATGGATCAGGCCTGCAAGGAAGCTCTCGAGACGATCATCAAACGCCGCCGCGATGTGCGCGCCGAGTTCACCGGCGACCCCCTGAACGAGGAGGAACTCGCCGACCTCCTGAACGCGGCGCATGCCGCTCCGAGCGTGGGCAACAGCCAGCCCTGGGACTTCGTCGTGGTCCGCGACCCCGCCACTCTGGACGCCTTCGCCGAGCACGTCGCGCAGTGCCGGCAGGACTATGCCGACTCCCTCGACGAGGAACAGCGGGAGAAGTTCAACCCCATCAAGATCGAGGGCATCCGCGAATCCGGGCTGGGGATCGTCGCCACCTACGACCCGACACGCTTCGGGCCCAACGTCCTGGGGCGCCACACCATCAGCGACGCCGGGGCGTTCTCGGTGGTGTGCGCCGTGCAGAACCTGTGGCTGATGGCCACCGCCCTGGACCTCGGGGTCGGGTGGGTGTCGTTCTACCAGGAACCCTTCCTCAAGGAGCTGCTCGGGCTGCCCGAACAGGTGAGGCCGGTCGGCTGGTTGTGTGTGGGCCGCGTTACGAAACTCCAGGAGGTCCCCGACCTGATCCGTTTCGGCTGGAACCACCGCATCGCCCTGGAGGAGGTCGTCCACCACGACCGCTGGTGACCTCCCCTCGGACTGGTTGGGCTGGGTCGTGAGGAAGGAGCGGTCCATGTCGAAACTGTCGCCGAGGGTCAAGAAACAGGCCCGGCCTCAGGTATTTGGGTGTGGTCGCCGTGGTTTCGACTCGACCGGCTTCGGGGGTAAAGCTGGTTGAGTGGGGCGTGAGGAACGAGCGGCCCGTGTCGAAACCATCCGGCGCCTGGCGGGTAGGTCCAACCACAAAGCTGTGGCGGTTCCCGTCCTTCCCCCTGGGCGCGAATCGCGGAAGAAAAACGGTTCAACGTCACGTGACGACGTCGAACCGTCGAACCTCCGCGATTCGCGCCCAGGGAGAAGGGTTGCGGGGAGGCCACGCGCCCTAACCCGTCTCGGCCCGCGTTTCGTGCACAGAGGGGGAGGGGAACCGTGTCCCGCCGTGACCATCTCCCGGCCGGACCGGCATGGCTCGGTCAGCGTCCTGGGGAGCCGTGGAATCATTGACCGCATGGGTCTGTTCGACTTCCTGAACAAACGCTCCTCCGGGCTGAGCGTCGAGGACGCGGTGCTGGCGCTCAGCAAGGGTGCCGTTCTGATAGACGTCCGCTCCAAGGCCGAGTACGAGGCCGGGCACGCACCCGGCGCCCGGCCGGTCGACCCCAAGGACCTGCACGACGATCCCCTCGATGCCATTCACGGCGGCGATCCCCTGGCCGAACTCGACTCCGCCATTGTCGTGATCTGCGACAACGGGCTGCGCAGCTCCATCGCCGCGGCGGAACTTCGGGGGAAGGGCATCCTCGCGGAGTCGGTCGCGGGCGGGCTGATCGCCTGGGGCCGCGACGGCAACCCGATCATCCCCGGCCCCTACCGCCGCCGATGAAGCGCTGGGTGGGTGCCGCCCTCGCGGCGGCGGGAATAGCGCTGGGCGCGGCCTATGTCATGGGACGCGCAAGGATCAACCGACACACAGTCGACTACGCCGAACACTGGCGCCGGGCGGCCTCCGAGGTCCCCGAGGACGCGATCCACTACGTCGCGCTCGGGGATTCCGCGGCCCAGGGCGTGGGGGCCAGCCGGGTGGAGACCAGCTACGTCGCGCTGCTCGCGGAGCGGATCTCGCAGGTGAGCCGACGGAAGGTCGTGGTGACGAACCTGTCGGTGTCGATGGCCACCAGCCGCGACGTCGTCCGCTACCAGCTGCCCCGGCTGGCGGAACTCGACCGCGCCCCCGACATCCTCACCCTGGACATCGGCGGCAACGACGTGGTGCTGCCCGGAAACACCCTCGAATCCTTCGAGAAACACTTCGCCGACATCCTCACCAAGCTGCCCCCTGGCAGTTTCGTCGCGGACGTGCCCTGGTTCACACTGCCCGTGCTGTCCCGGCGGGCGGAGAGGTTCAACGACGCGGTGACCGACCTCATCACCCTCCACGGCCATCACCGGGTCCACGTCCACGAGGCCACCCGGGACCTCGGGCCGCTGCGCTACCACACCAACACCGCGGCGGATTGGTTCCACCCCAACGACACCGGTCACCGGGCCTGGGCGGACCTGTTCTGGAAGGCGATCGAATCGTCGGGACGACCGGACCTGCCGGGTTTTCCCGCGACGGGTCCGCTCGGGTAGACTCAGCCCCCGGCTGACCACCCGGTCGGTCATGCCCTCCTGCCGCGGGAACGACCCGTGGCCGCCAGTCCGAAGGAGGTTGGGCAGTACCCATGCGCAAGTACGAGATCATGGTCCTCGTCGATTCCGACGTCGACGAGCGCCAGGTTCCGGGCCTGATCGAGAAGCACCTCGAGGTCATCACCGCTGGTGGTGGCACGGTCGACAACGTCGACCACTGGGGTCGCAGGCGTCTGGCCTACGACATCAACAAGAAATCCGAGGCGAGCTACACCGTCGTGCAGGTCACCTGCGAGCCGGCGCTGGTCCAGGAGATGGACCGCCTGATGGGCATCGACGAGCGGATCGTCCGCACCAAGGTGCTCCGTCTCGAGAAGTGAGCTTTCAACACTGACGCCGAATCCCCGACCCTGAGGATTTCTGTCGGGGGAAACGGCCATAGTGTTGACGAAAGACAAGTCCGATCCCGGAGGAAAACATGGCAGGCGAAACCCAGATCACGCTGGTGGGCAATCTCACCGGAGACCCGGACCTCCGCTTCACCCCCAGTGGTGCCGCGGTGGCCAATTTCACCGTCGCCTCGACGCCCCGCACCTTCGACCGACAGACGGGTGAGTGGCGCGACGGCGAGGCCATGTTCATCAACTGCGCCGTGTGGCGTCAGTACGCCGAGCACGTCGCCGAGTCCCTCACCAAGGGGATGCGCGTCATCGTGCAGGGCAGGCTGAAGTCCCGCAGCTACGAGACCCAGCAGGGTGATCGCCGCACGGTGTTCGAGATTGATGTCGACGAGGTCGGTCCCTCCCTGCGGTACGCCACCGCGCAGGTCACCCGCACCAGCGGTGGTGGCCAGGGTGGCGGAAACTGGCAGGGCAACCAGAACCAGGGTGGCGGACAGAACTACGGCAACCAGCCCCAGCAGGGGCAGGGCGGCTACGGCAACCAGCCCCAGCAGGGGCAGGGCGGCCAAGGCAGCGACCCGTGGGGCAGCAGCGGCGGAGGCTACGGCGGCGGGAACCGGGGCGGCAACGACCCGTGGAACCAGTCCGCTGCGGAGGAACCCCCGTTCTGATCCACCCGCACAACCGACCCGCCGGGTCGGCTGGCACATTCCGTCTCACGACGGGCTTCCCACTGGGCCGGAAAGGCCCGCAAGACTAGGAGAGCACCACAATGGCCGGTCCACAGCGCAAGTCTGTGAACAAGAAGAAGATCATGCCGGTGAAGACCACTCGCGTGGCCAACATCGACTACAAGGACATCGCGACGCTGAAGAGGTTCATCTCGGAGCGTGGCAAGATCCGCGCCCGCCGCGTGACCGGGCTGTCCGTCCAGGACCAGCGCAAGATCGCGCTCGCCGTCAAGAACGCGCGTGAGGTGGCCCTGCTGCCCTACGCCTCGACCGCCCGCTGATCGGAGGAAGAACAGATGAAACTCATTCTGACCAGCACCGTCGACAAGCTCGGCATCGCAGGAGACATCGTCGAGGTCCGCAACGGCTACGGCCGCAACTACCTCGTCCCGCAGGGCAAGGCCATTGTCTGGTCCCGTGGCGCCGAGAAACAGATCGAGGGCATCAAACGCGCCCGCGACGCCCGTGAGGTCCGCGGCATCGAACACGCGCAGGAGCTCCGCACCCAGATCGAGGAACTCACCATCAAGGTTCCCGCTCGCGCCGCCGAGTCGGGTTCGCTGTTCGGTGCAGTCACCGCCGCCAACCTGGCCCTGGCCGTGAAGAAGGCCGGCGGTCCCGCCATCGACAAGCGGTCGGTGTCGTTCGCCAAACCGGTCAAGACCGTCGGCAACCACGTCGCATCCGTCAAGCTGCACCCCGCCGTCACCGCGCGGGTCGGCTTCGAGGTGATTCCCGCCTGATCTCGGGAGAAAACGGCGGGGCCCAGTTCCTTCGGGAACTGGGCCCCGCCGTTTCTTCTGCTACTTTCCGGTCCTGGGCAGGCCGGGTGGGGCCGGAAGTACCGGCTGGTGGGGCAGGGACGGGGTGGGCAGCTCCTCGGTCGGGGGCATCACCACCTGCTCGTCGCTGCCCAGGGGCGCGGCGACTCCCCAGGCCGCGGGATCCTGGCAGGAATCCCCGACGCCGTCGCCGTCGAGGTCGTCCTGCATCGGGTTGGGGTGCTCCGGGCAGTTGTCGACCTCGTCCGGGACGGTGTCGCCGTCCCGGGTGATGTCCAACCGTGCGGACGCCGTGGCCTGGGCCCCCGAGTCGTCCGTGACCCGGACCCGGACGTATCCGCTGATCTGCTGCGGGTAGTTGCGCAGGACGCGTCCGTCTCCGGTGGTCGCGTCAAAGGTGCCGTCGCCGTCGAAGTCCCACTCGAAACGGGTGATCCTTCCCCGCGAGGAGAGGCTGGCGCGGGCGTCCAACAGCAGGTTCTCGCCGATCCTTCCCGCGTACGGACCCTGCAGCGTCGCGACGGGGGAATCGGGCAGTTCCGCGACGGGACGTGCGCTGGCCAGGTTTGAAGGATCCTGCATGAGCCTGGCGATCCGACGATGCCCCGCCAGGTTCGGGTGGTACCAGTCGGTGCTGGAACCGGACCGGAGCCCGCTGATTCCCCCGTTGCCCCCGTAGTCACCCGAGGATTCCAAGAACTCGTTGATCCAGCGGTCCTTGTTCCTGGTGAACACCCGAGGATCCGGTTCGTGCCCGGCGAAGGCCTCCGCAACCTCCCCGACGAATTTCACGCGGCCGGGGAAGCTGCTCTCCAATTCGCTGATGATTCGTCGCTGCTCCTTGATCGCGGCCCATCCCAGTTCCCTCACCCCCCGAGCGGCGTCGAAGGAAACCGCCCCGTCGGGCAGGAGGTAGGGGCGGTCCAGGGACAGCAGGGGATAGGCCAGCAGGATCACCTGCGATTTGGGGTTTCCGGTCATCCGTTCCGTGATCAGCCGGGAAATCTGCGACTTGAGCCGGTCCAGCATCTCGGGGAGCCCGGCCATGGTCGCCGCTATGCCCTCGCGGCACCTCGTCCCGTTCGCCCCCTCCAGCGCGCCGGGGATCCGCGGTCCGAAACAGTTCGCGATGATGTCGGTGAATCCCAGTTCGTTTCCCCCCGCGGTCAGCAGCACCAGATCCGTCCGGGGCCCCACGAAATCGGTCTGGGCGCGAATGGTCAGCTGGCACTCGTAGATGTACTTCTCCGCCCATGGCAGCGGGCTGTCGTTCTCCCGCAGGTGGTAGTCGACGGACAGGAAGTCGTCGCCGGCCGCCCGGGTGGAGCAGGCGTCGGTTTCGTCCAGCCTGGCCCGGGCCTCCTCAATGGAATCGGCGGCCACCCCCTTGGCGGGTTGTTTGGGAAGCGCCCGTGGCGAGAACAGGTCGTCGATGTTTCCGCCGGAGCAGGCGTGGTTCTGGTAGCTGGTGGCCACGCCCTGTGAGTTCGCCCAGGACGCGAAGAGGGAACCCCAGTTGCGGCTGCTGCGCAGGCAGGGGGTGGGGCCGTGATGGTTTCCGATGCCGTTGCCCGCCGAGTAGGAATCCCCGATGTGCACGACGGACAGGCTCCTGGGTTCCCCCGTGTCCGGGTGGGCGGGCACCGGCGGCGGGAGCAGCACGAGAAAGGCAGTGCCCAGGATCAGCCATTTCCTGAGGAGGCCTCGCATTCCTTGCCCTTCCGTTCGAGGGGTGGAGTTCAGCAGGATTTGATGGTTCGTGGCCGCCGGGGAACCGATTGACCACGCTCCGGGACCCGACATGTCCTCCGGTGGGAGAGCGGGCGCCGGGTCGTCATTCCGCCCCTCCCGGGGTGTCCTGGCCGGGAACGGCATCGAGCGATGGTTTCCCGGACGGCCAGCTGACCGGCATCGGAAAGGCTAGCACGGGAACCAGAACAGCCGTGGCCCGGTGAGGAACCGGGCCACGGTGTCAGGTTTCAACCCTCAGGAGCCGGTCCTGGGCGGATCGGGATGCAGCCGGGGTGTGGGCCTCGCCGGTGCGGGTGATTCCCGCGTGGGATCGGGAGAACCGGGTGGTGCTGTTTCCTCCGCTCCCTGCGGGGCGGAGACGTTCCACGTGTCGGGATCCTGACAGGCGTCCCCGATGCCGTTGTGGTCGATGTCCTCCTGCTGAGGGTTGGACACCGCAGGGCAGTTGTCGAACTCGTCCGGAACGGTGTCACCGTCCCTGGTGATGTCCAGCCTCGCCGACGCGGTGGACTGGTGACCGTTGCCGTCGGTCACCCGGACTTTCACGAAACCGTTGTCCACCGGCTCCGGATAGGTGTGGGTCGTTGATCCGGCGGTGGTCGTCTCGTCGTAGTTTCCGTCCCCGTCGAAGTCCCACTCGTAACGGGTCACCTGACCGCCGAACGCATGGCTGCCCCGGGCTTCCAGTTCCACATCTTCACCGGTCATTGCCGTGTACGGTCCCTGGAGCGTGGCGACGGGGGTGTCCAGCAGGGTGTCGAGTGCCGCTGCTGTTGTGTTCCCCAGTTCGGCGGCGTCCTTCACGGTGAGGGTACTGGTCTCGGCTGCCCGGTTCCCCGGCTCCTGCTGTGACGCAGCCGGGTCGGTGCCGATGGTCAGCACCCGGGCGGTGGGGCCGGCGTCGACCACGGGAACGAGGCTCTTCGCCCGGGAATCATCCGCGGAGCCCTCGCTGCCGAACACGAGGGTGGTGTGGCGGACCCCGGAGCGCCATTCCAGCGGCCCGGTCGGTTCCGTCGCGGCTCGGCCGGGATCCAGTTTCGTGACCGCATCCAGGAAGGCCGTGGTGTCCGCGGTGAAGGGTTGAACCACCTGCTGTCCACCGGTGGCGTTCGTGGTCACGAGCGCGAACCGGGCGGAACGGGTCCGGGTGGCGACCTTGTCGGTGGCGGTCGCAATGGCCGCCCTGACCTGGTCGATCTGGGTGGTCAGGGGGTTGTCGGCGTCGATGACGAAGGCCGTGTCCATGTCCCCTCGGCCCTCGCCGATCTCCTGAGCGGCGGAGCTGCCGGAGGAGGTCTGTGCCAGTTTGGACATTTCACGTTGCCCGATGAGGTTCGGGTGGTACCAGTCAGAGAAGGTCGAAGAGAACGGCCCCTCGACCTTGCCGTTGGAGGTGTAGTCCCCCTGGGTTTCCAGGAATTCGTTGATCCAGCGGTAGTCGTTCCTCGCGAACACGCGGGGATCGGGTTCGTGGCCGGCGAATGCCGCAGGGGTGTCCTCGACGAATTCCACGCGGCCGGGAAAAGCGGCCTGGAGTTCGCCGATGACCCGTTTCTGTTCCGCCACCGCGGACTTCCCGAGTTCCCTGATGCCGCGGGAGGCGTCGAACCGGACGCCGTCGTTGTTCAACACGTAGGCGCGGTCCGTCGAGAGAAGCGGGTAGCTCAGCAGAACCACCTTTGAGGTCGTGCTTCCGGTCATTCGGCTGGTGAGCAATCGAGATATCGCCTCCTTGAGGCGGTTCACCGTGTCAGGGAGCCCGTTCTTGGCGGAGGTGATGTCGTTGCGGCACCTAACGGCGTGCGCACCATCCTGGATGAGCGGGATCCTGGGTCCGAAGCAATCGGCCACCAGATGGGAGAACCCGAGGTCGTTCCCACCCATGGTCAGCAGCACGAGATCGGTCTGCGGCCCCACGAAGTCCGCCTGCGCGCGGATGGTTATCTGGCACTCGTAGGTGTAGTTCTTCGCCCAGGGCCACCGGCTGTTGCTCTTCTTGAGGTGGTAGTCGACCGATAGGAAATCGTCGCCGACGGCCCGGGTGGAGCAGGCATCGGAGGAGTCGAGCTTGGCCTTGGCCTCCTCCAAGGAGCTGGCCCTCACCCCTCTGGGGGACTGCTTGGGAAGGGTACGGGACGAGAACATGTCTCCCACGGTTCCTCCCGAGCAGGCCCGGTTCTGATAGCTGGCGGCGATGCCCTGCGAGTTCGCCCAGGACGCGAAGAGGGCACCCCAGTTCCGGCCGCTGCGCCGGCAGTCGGCGGGGCCGTGATAATTCCCGGCGCCGTTCCCGGAGGAATAAGAATCACCCAGCTGAACGATCGAGAGGCTCCGGGGTTTCCGATCCTCCGAGTGGGCGGGTGCTGAGCCGGAGAGCAGCAATAAGAATGCGGCTCCCAGAACCAGCCATGGTTTGGCGTGTTTTTTCACGACACCCCTTTCAATGAATCATGAAATTTGTTGTTCCGGAGGATTCGGGTGACCCGCCGGGGCTTAATGAATTTTCAGCTCGTGGTGTATGAGTCGCGTGGTGCAGGGCAAACGGGGTGACGAGCTCGTCGTGGGGACACCTCCTCCGCGAAGTGACTGCGATACAATTCGCCGCTGCATTGCGCCAGCAAGACAAGGATGCGTCAGGAACAGGTCGGAAAGAGTTCCGGAGAAGCGGAACGCAGTGTGTTTCATGGCCGGTGATGGAAGAATCCCCAGGGCGGGGCCGGTATTGCCTGAGTCCCGGCCGTGAGGTTTGTCCGCAGTCGCCTTCAAGTGCGGTTTGACCAAGGGTTTTACTGCTCGGAGAGCAGCCGGTGAATAAGTCTCCATGATGGCCTCACATCAGGGTGGGGGTCAGCTGGCGGAGAGGGTGCCATGGCCCCTCGAGCCACGTGGCAGGGGGCCGTGGGGTGAGGAAACGCACCCGCAGCCGGTCCCGGAGCGCATCCGCGGTGAGACCTTGGGCACTCAAACTGACCTGGAAATCCATTGCCTCGCACGTGAAGGTGAGGATGTCCTTCGCCGTTGTGGTGTCGACCTGCCGCAGCGGCGTTGTCAGTCCCAGACCGGTGCGCTTTACCGTCGCCTCTTTCCGGGTCCACAGCGCGCTGAGATCATTCTTGCGCTGCAGATACCCTCTGAGACGACGTTCCCCCGGGGCCGCCATGTGGTGAAACAGACCCTGTTCGAACGGGACGGGACCTGATATGTCAACTCCCACCGGCATCGGGGCCAGCACGCAGGCGCACAGAGCTGAGTCGTGGGACCAGCTGAAGTGCAAACCGGAATCCTCGCTGAAACCCGGTTTTCCGAACCTGCCCACCGTTATCACCGGCAAGGGACGGTGGTTGCGCTCCGCCCACAGTTTTTGAAGTTGTGCGAACACCACGACACTAGTGTAGCGATCCACCCTTCTGTCGTAGTTGTCGCTTCGTTCCTGTCGCTCATGTGGCAGCAGGGATTTCAAGGCCCTGAACGAGCGCGCGTCAAGTGCATCGGCGTTGGTGATGACGAGATCGATTGTCATGTTGCCTTATCCAGGATCAGGCACGCATTGTGCCCTCCGAAACCCAAGGACAGGGAAACAGCGCGTGCGAGCTTGGTTTTTCTGGAGGATTTCAACACCACATCGATGTCGATGTGTGGATCCAGCTCTGATGTGCCAACCGTGGGCGGTACCTCGTCGCGCAGCAGGGCGAGGATGGATGCGATCATTTCCAGGGCGCCTGCCGCGCCCAAGAGGTGACCGGTCATCGATTTCGTCGAGGTCACGGGGGATTGAGAACCGAACGCTCGGGCGATGGCCCGGGACTCCAGGCGGTCGTTCTTGACGGTTCCCGTGCCATGAGCATTGATGTGCACGGTCCCTGATGCGGGACCGGCTTCTGCCAGGGCGTCGTCGATGGCCCGGTCCACGGCCACGCCGTCGTCGGAGGGGGCCGTGATGTGGAACGCATCCGTGGTGTTGCCGTACCCCGTGATCCGTGCGAGGATCCTGGCGCCGCGGGCCCTGGCGTGATCTTCCCGTTCCAGTACCACGGCTGCTCCCCCCTCGCCCATGACGAATCCCGCCCGGGCCCTGTCGAAGGGGAGGCTCGCACGATCGGGGTCGCCGACCGGGGTGAGCGCCCGCAGGTTCTGGAATCCCGCCATGGCCAGCCGGGTTCTCAGCATCTCCGCGCCGCCACACACCATGGCATCGGCGTAGCCGTGGCGGATGGCTCGTGTGCCTTCACCGATACTCATGGCACTCGATGCACATGCCGACACGTGAGCGAGGGACGGGCCGTGCGCCCCCAGCTCGATGGCGGCCATCCCGGCCAGGATGTTGGCTGTCCATTTGGGGATCAGCATGGGGGAGACCCTGTGCGGTCCTGTTCGTTGCAGGGTGTCGTACTCGTTCACGACGGTGGTGACACCTCCCAGGCCCGAGGTGAGGTAGACGCCGAGCCGGAACGGATCGACCTCTCCGAGCACGCCTGCCTGGGCGACGGCTTCTCGAACAGCTGCCAGACCGAAAGTGGTGTAGGGATCCTGCCGGCGAAGCTCCAGGGCAGAGAAGTGATTTTCCGGCTCGAACCCCGCCACGGGAGCGTAGACCTGAACGCTCAGGCCTTCTCTTTGTTCCTCGGGGAGGGGAACAATGCCGTGGTGTCCTTGGAACAGGTTTGTCTCGAACTCGTCAGTGGTGGCACCGAGGGGGCTCACCACACCCATGCCGGTGATGACCACGTCATGCATGATGAGAGCTCCTCAGAGACCGGTCACGGGCCGTGCAGCCTCTTCGACGCAATCGAAGAGATCCTGCACGGTCGTGACGCTGTCGGTGAACTGAATGGTCTGCCCCAGCTCATCCTCCAGTTTCATGGAGAACTCGAAGACCCCGATCGAGTCGAGTCCCACGGCGTTCAGGTCATCGTCGAGGGTGAGCGTCTCCGGGGTGCGGGTGGTGAATTCGGCCAGGGCGGTGATGAAGTCAATCTCGGTCATGATGGTTTCTCCTTGTGTCGTGAGGTGTGGGTGTGATGAGAGCGTCCTCATGGCGGCGTTGTGGATGTTGAGGGCACAACCAGCCATGGGGTCAGGAGGCGAGATGCTCCTGATCTGTGGCTCGGGGTGTTCTGGGCGCGCTGGGCCTAGAAGCCGAGATCTCGCAGCCAGGTCAGGAGGTCGTCCTCGCGTTGCGTGGCGTGTTCAGGATGCCAGCGGTCCATGGAACGCGAGTCCACGAGCCGCCCGTCCCTCAGGTACACCACTCGGTCCGCGCGGGCCGCGCAAGCCGGGTCGTGGGTGACCATGACAATGGTCCGCCCCTCGGCGTGAACGCCGGACAGGGCATCCATGACCTCCGCCGTCATGGAGCTGTTCAGCGCCCCGGTGGGTTCATCGGCGAACACGATTGCCGGTTCACCGGACAGCGCCCGGCAGATGGAGGCGCGCTGGAGCTGCCCACCGGAGACCTCCGTGATTCCGTGCTGTTTGACGTGCCCGATACCGAACCGGTCGAGCAACGCATCCACCCGGGAGGCCACCTCTTCGGCTCTCTTCGGGTCGGCCTTGAGCGCGGGGAGCAGCACGTTGTCACGGATGGTGAGGTTGGACAGGAAATACGCCTGCTGGAACACGAATCCCATGCGGGTCAGGCGAACCCGGCTCATCTCCTTGTCGCCGAGGCCGGTCAGGTCCCGTCCCTCGAGGCGCACCGTTCCACTGGTGGGACGGTCCATGCCGCTGATGCTGTAGAGCAGGGTTGATTTACCGGACCCGGAGGCCCCCATGATGACCAGGAATTCCCCCTCGGTCACCTGGAGATCAACCCCGTGGAGCACCTGGGTCGGCGGGTCGGTGGTGGTGTAGGTCTTGGTGATTCCAGTGCAGTCGAGTGTGATGGTTGGCATGAGCGTCTCTCTTACTTGTTGAGCCATTCGCTGGATTCGCCGCGGCGCAACCCGGCGGTGAGTGGCACGGAGGCGAGGAAGCCAACCGTGATGAGGAGCAAGGGGTAACCGAGGTAGACCAGAAGCGGATTGGGGATGAAACTCAGACTGGTCAGGCCGATGCCGGTCAGCGAGATCAGTCCACTGATCATTCCCTCCCCGAGAGTGGCCGCGAACACGGTGCCGATGACGGTGCCGACCGCCACGGTGAGCACCGTTTTGAACCTGACCTGGCTGATGAGTTCGTTTCTGGAGAACCCGAGCGCGGACAGGACACCCATTCGGCGGCGTTCCCGGGTGAGTCGCAGTTTCAGGAACAACCCGGTGATCAGGGCTGCTACGGCCAAGCCGAAGAAGAGCGACAGCAGAGCGGCGCTGCGGAATGCGTCGGTCACGTATGACAGGGTCTGCTTCACGTATTCCTGCATCGGGATGATGCTCGCGTGTTTGTGTTGGGAGTCGTACTCCGCCGCGATCGCCGTGGGATCAGCACCACCGGTCGTCTCGGCGTAGATGACGTAGCTGGCGGCCCCCTCCGTGACGGAACCCTGCATCTTGGCGGTGTGGCCGCCGCTGGTGACGTCCTGGTAGGTGCCCGATACCGTGACGGTGCTCGTTCTTCCGTCGAGCCTGATGGCCATGGTGTCACCGGCCTTGACGTTGTATTTCTTCGCGTTCAGCGCCGACAGCGCGATCTGACCGTTTTCCGGGCGGCCGCCGGTGAGGAACTCCACGGTGTTGCCCGAGTAGTCACCGACCTCCACGCGCAGCGTCTCCCAGCCTTCTTTCCCTTGGGTCTCGTACAGGACATTCGCGTAGGTCCGGATGTTGGTGAGGCGTTGATCGCTCTCCAACTCCCTCACGAGCTGGCTGCGAGTGGAGTCGACCTCCTTCGAGAACTGCACATCGGCGCGGATGTCGGATTCGGGAGCGCCCATGTAGGTGACGAACCGTGGGCTGGAGAAGGTGCTGAGCAGGTTCATGGGAAGGATCAGCAGCAGCGATGTCAGGAAGAACACCAATGGGATGAGGAGCCACTGCCCCATTTCGGCGCGCAGATCCGCCAAGGACAGACGCCGGTTGATGCTGCCGTGTCCTGCACTCAGACTGGTGCGACGTGCCCTGCGAGCCAACTTCGCGGCTTTCCTCGCGGTCTGCCGGTCGTTCAGGGTGCTGCCGTGCACCAGGGCATTCACCACCTCAATGCGACGGATCCCGCGCAGGATGCCGCGGCAGATGCCGACGACCAGGAAGTACACCAGCGCTAGGGCGATCACGGGTGTCAGCACGGTGGCCGGGCCGTGAGGCGAAGCGGAGTAGTTCTTGACGATGCTGGCCGTCAGTAGATTCGTGGCGAAGACGGCGAGCAGCCCGCCGATGATGCACGCCAGGAGCGCCATGATGCTGTACTTGCCGAGGTAGAGTCCCGTGACTGCCCGCGCGGGAAGCCCGATGGCGCGCATGACACCGATCTCACGGACCTCGTCCTCCATGGTGCCCCGGATGACGAAACGCAGGTTGATCAGAGCGATCACCACCAGCAGGAGACTGGCGAAGACCAGCGCCACCGCGACCAGCCCGTCGCTGAAAGCGTTGATCAACCTGATCATGTCGAACGTAACGGCCTGGCCGTTGCGTGGCAGGGAACCATTCGACTCGTAAGCGGTCTGCAGGGCACCGGCCTGGGATGCGTCGGTGAGCCGGTACTCGGCGATGATCTCGCTGCTCCCACCGCCCGCGGAACCGAGGGCGGCGAAGTCGTCGGGGGAGATGACGAACCGGGTCGCGGAGGACAGGGAGGAGGCCATCTGGGAGTCGCGGACGAAACCCGAGATGGTGAAGTCACGGGACCCTGTGTCCGTCTGGACCGAAAGGGTGTCGCCGACCCGGAGATCGAACTTGTCCTGGTAGGCCACGGGGACGTAGATCTTTCCGTTGCCCGGTTCCACGATGGTCCCCGAGCCGTCCAGCAGGTGATCGAATTCCTTGTTCTGCGTGATGAACAGATTGTCGATGAGGCTCGCGGACAGGCTGCCGGATTCGCCCGTCGAAGGGCGGGACCATGTCAGGGATGAGGAGTCGTAACCCAGCATGTCCTCGATGAACCACGCCTCGACTCCGGGGTGCGCGGCCGCGAAGTCGTCGAGGGCCTTGGCGTCGTAGTCCCCGGTGTGCATCTGCAGGAAATGAGGAGGCCTGGCCTCGTCGAAGAGCTGGTTGATGCCGCCGACGAGACGTTCCATCACCATGCAGCCGGTCGCCATGAGGAAGGCGCTGAGGATCAGGATGACCATCAGGGCCGTGTTGACACCCCAGTTGCGGGTCAGGTCGTTCCGGGAGTACCGGAGGTACAAACGGTCTTTCATGCCGGGCTCCAGACGCCGGGGATCAGTAGGGACATCCACGTCAGGACGACGTGATAGATCACGTCGAGCACTATGTTGCCAATTTCTATCCAGTCCGTGGTGCCGTTTTCACGATGTTTCCGAACAACTTCCTGGGTGTGGGTCCACAGGCCGCTGGCTCCGTAGATGTAGAGGGTGATGAGTGCAGCGGCCCAGAAGTTTCCCTGGAACCAGACGGTGAGGACGCCGATGACCCCGAGACCGAGCTGCTGGAAGCCGTACTTGATCTGGTAGGGGCTGGTGGCCCAGCCAAGCTTCTCCGCCGTCCGTCTGGGTGTGATGACATTGATGAAGAATCCGATGACGGCCAGGACCCCGTGGGTCACGGCGAACTGGTGCAGCAGCAGCGTGTGCATGATGGTGGGGATGTCTGATGGGAAGCCGGCCAGGGCCAGTTGCACCAGGCCGGTGATGACTCCGAGCCCGATGAACAAGAGGATCCACATGTCACGCGTCTTTCTTCTCGAGGGGTGGCAGGTTGTTCTGGAGGGCGCGAACGCTGCGAGTGCGGGGAATCGCAACCGCCATGCCGATCAGGAGGACCCCGACGATCATGAACATGAACCCGATGCCACGCGAGGTACCGACTCCGATGAGGCCACCCAGGGAGGCCGCCAGCGCGCCGCCCTCACGGAGCAAGGGGTTGAAAACGCTGTCGGCGAGGACACCGGAGACCGCGTAGGCCACGACGTAACCGAGTTGGGAGATCAGCCCCATGAGACCCCAGACCTTGCCCTGGGTCTCGTTGGGTATGGAGGACCTGGCGATGACCTCGACGCTCGTGTTGAGCGGAGGGAGGGTCATGAAGAAGGCGAAGGCCAGCACGCCGATGGCCAGGATGCTGGTGGTGGTTCCCAGGAAGAAGATGAGAACACCACCCGCTGCCAGGAAACACGTGATGTAGGTGAGGTGGGCCCCCTTCATGTTGAACACGCCGATGATCAGGCTCGCAACGATCATGCCCACGGCAGCGACGGAGCGGACCACACCGAGCGTGGGCTCGTCCGTGAGATCGAGCAGCATCGGGGTGAGCAGGGTCTGCAGGAAGCCCATGCAGAAAGTGACCACTGTGATCAGAGCCATCAACACGGTGATGCCCGAATGCTGACGCAGGAACCTGACTCCTTGCCGGAAGTCATCCCAGAAACCGGTTGTCGTTCGGCGGGGTGGGGTTTTGACGGTCCGCCACACCAGCAGCATGCACACCACCGTCAGAACCATGGTGGCGATGTCGATCATGAGCACCGTCGTGATTCCGGAGGAGGCCATCAGCAATCCGGCGATGGCGGGGGAGATCAGGTACTGGGATGCGGAGGCCAACTGGACCAGTCCTCCGGCCCGGGCGTACTGCTCGGGGGTGAGCAGGTCGGTGACGGTGGCCCGATAGGCGGGATCCATGACGGAACTGAACACGGAACTCAGCGTCACACAGGCGCAGATGACGGGGACGCTCGCGAAATCGGTGTGGAATGCAACGATCATGGCGAGCAGACCGATTGCGGAGAAAGTGTCGCCGAGGATCATCAGGAGACGGCGGTCATACCGGTCGGCAAGTACACCCCCGAAAGGGGCCAACAGCAGCGACGGCAGGAAAGCGGCCAGTGTGACGAGTGACACGGCGGTGCTCAGGCCCGACTGCTGATAGACGTAGACCCCGAGCCCGAAGGCCGTGAGCCCGTTTCCGACCCTGGCCACCAGCTGGGCTGCCCAGATCACCATGAAACTGCGGAAATTGCGGCGGGAACGGGCGTCGGTGGATGGACGGGGGGAAGGGGTGCCTGACAGGGTGTCAGCATCCTCGGGTAGGTGGTTGACGACGCTCATGGGCGTTCCTTTCGGTGTGTCAGCAAGGTCAGAGCCCGTTGAGGATCTGGTTCAACGCCTCGGTGGTGTGGAGGACGAACATGTGTTCCTCCTGCTCCAGCACATGGGTTTTCAAGGGAGAAGCGAAGTACTTCTGCCAGGCCGCGGGGGTGCCCTCCGGGATTTGAGGGTCACGTCCCCCGAGAACGAGGCGAGCACGTACCGGTAGGTTTCCGGTGGGGGTTGCTCTCATTTCCTCGAGAACTTTGTAATCGGCTCGGAAAGCAGGCACGAACAGATCCATCAAGGACTTGTCCTTGAGCACTTCATCGGGAATGGCTCCGAAGGATGCGAGATGGAGCACGAGATCGGTGTCGACCAGGTCGGCCTTGCCCGCCATTGGAAGGTGATGTGGGGAGCAGGAACCCGACAGCACCAGATCCGACGGCATGCGGTCAGCGAATGCCGGAAGACGGTGCATGCAGGCCAGGAGGTGGTAGGCGACCACGCTGCCCATGCTGTGACCGCAGAACACCGCATCCGGTTTCAGGATGTCGCGCAGCGCGTCCAGGTAGTGGGTTCGCAGACTGGCCAGATCGGTCAGCGGCGGCACCGGGCTGGGTCCGTGCCCCGGTGGGTTCGCGGTCCAGATGTCCCAGTCGCCGTCCAGATCGGAGATGAGACGGTTGTAGGAGGCTCCGAAACTGCCAAGAAACGGGAACATGATGAGTTGACGCCCGGTCTCGGAGTGACGCAGGTTCCAGAAGGTGCTGTCCATCACAGTGCTCCCTTGGTGGCGAGGTTCCGTGCCGCTGGTGTGTAGCCGGTTGCTGTTTCGGAACTCCTGTTGCCCCTGCCCGGGAGGATGACCCCCTCGCGGACGGCTTCGGCGGCGTCGCGGGGCACGGTCAGGCGGAACTCCCGGGCCGCGTCCTCGTGTGGGGAGGCGAGCAACCAGTGATCGAGTTGCGAGATCCGGTGGCGGGGTAGGTTTTCGGACCAGAAACTCTCGCGCCGAGCCAGTGTCTCGGGCGATGGCCGGCTGAGCTGACCGTTCTGATAGGTGAACAGTCCCTGATCGGTGCGTGATGCGGTGATCTCCCGGGTTCCCCGGGCCAAGTCGATGATGCGGTCGGTGAGGATGCTCACCGACTGTCCGTCGGCGATGAGGTGGTGGCACACGACCAGCAGACGGTCTCCGTCGGGCAGACGAGCTGCCACCACTCGGAACAGGGGGGCGGTGTTCAGCTGGAAAGGCGTGTGCCGGGCCGTGTGGAAGATCTTGTCCAAGTTCTCCTCAGCACCTGCCAGGTCGTGGTGACGCACAGGTGCCTCGACCGATTCGGCGATCGTGTACACGGGCCCGGACTCGTTTCTGGCGACTGACGCGCGCAATGCCGGTTGTTCCGCCATGACTGCGCTGACCGCCTGGGTCAGACGTGAGCGGGAAAGATGCTCTGTGTACAGCTCAATCGCGATGTGATAGTCAGCGGACTGTCGAAGCTGGCTGTCGAAATACATGCCTTGCTGGGCAGGGGACATGGGAAGGGTGGGCTCGGTCATGGGAGAAAAGCTCCTAAAACGGCGTCTGCGACATTCAATGACTAAATCGCTGGGTGTGTTTGATCGAGAGGCGAGGCGTGGCGTCGTGGTCAGACCTCGGAAGCCATCAAACATTTGTAATTGTGATTGATTTTTCAGGTGCATCAATCATGGATGATGCGTTGCTCGACAACTTCTCGAATCTGCGGAGGCTTCCGTCGCCGGATATGCGGTCAGGAGAGATGTTCCTGTCCGATCGGGTTCTGAGTGGTAGGTTTTCTCTTTGCCCGTCGCGAAGTTGATCCGGCAGAAGAGCAAGCACCATTCAGGCTTGCACAAGACTCGCTCGAGGTGTGTCGAGTTGTCTTCCGGATTCATTTGGATGTGTATTTCTTGACCATGAGATTACGGAGCTGTCCGGACGGCGTCAAAGCAAATACTCCGAAAGTTGACGGCCTCGCGGGCGGCGGTGAGGGGCGTGTGCGATGGGGGGCGGGGTGCCTCGGGGTGACGAAGGGCGGCCCGGTGGTTGGTGGCGTGCAATCCCGTGGTGGAGCAGGGGTGCGAAGCGGGGGCGGTCGGGGTGGCTTCCCGGGGTGGACGATCGTGCCCGGTTCAACTCGGCAAGGGGGGAGCAATTGAAATTGTGATCATTTCCCGGCTCGGGTTTCTATGCCGAGGGCCCCGCCGAGCGGCGTTTCCCGCGTGCTCGACCTATCCGTCGGTTCTGACGGTCAGCGGTACCCTGACCTCGGCATGCCACTGATGTCCCTTGGGGGCGAAGGAATGCGTGCCGTTCAGCAGATCGACCCTTTCCTTGACGCCGAGCAGCCCATGGCCTCCGTTGCTCTTCGCTGGAGCTGCGGTGCCGATGTTGTTGATCACCCGCAGCATGACGCAACCGTTGTCTTCGCGGGCTTCGATGGTGCACGTTCCGGGGGCTCCGTGCCACACGACGTTGGCGACAAGCTCTCCCAAAATCTTGGACATGCCGTATTCGAGGTCGGGGGAGAGCTTGCCGTCAGGGATGTTGAAATGAGTTTCTGTATTGAATCCGTTGTCCTGAAGGGCGCTCAATGCCTGGGTCAACTGTGTGTCGAGGGAGTGAGTCGACTGGCGTCCGAAAGAACTGAAGTCCTGATCTACGTTTCGAAGAGCCACCATTGCTGCGCGGAGCTCAGTGGTGGCGCGGCGCGACAACTCGAGTGTGTCGAGTAGGTCGGGGATCAGTTCCCCGGGAAGCCGCGGGTCCTCCGCGAGGTCCTCGAGGTTCATCACCACCAAGGTCTGGGTTTGGGCGACGCTGTCATGGAGCTCGCTCGCGACGAGGAGACGGGTTGATCGCAGTGCTTCTTCGCTCTCCCGATGGGTCTTCTCTTCGGCCCGGCGTCGCTGATTCGATATTGCGCCGGTCGTGGCGCTGAACAGAGTGATGCCGGTAAACAGAATGAGGTTTGCCAAGACGTCATTCCACGAATCGTGAACCTCCCATGCGACCACCATGATAATGGGGCATGCCACAGCTATTGTCCAGCGTCCGGGTCGGTGATGTTTGAACCAGTTATATGCGAATAATCCTGCACATAGTCCCATGCCAACTCCGGTTATGTCGAGAAGGATCCAGGCACCGAAGTAGCATAATGCCAAAGTCAAGGCCGCCCAAGGCTGCCAAGGGAGCAGGAAAGAGGCCGCGAGCATCACCAAGGCGACAGTTAGCGAAGGTGCTGCCGCTGTTCCCCTTGAAACTCCCAGAGTCATTACGAACAGCGCCGCACCAACCACGGGTTCGACGGGAATCCGCTTGATGGAGTTGAAAGTCGATGAAGCAAGTCGCTGCCGCATTTGCAAATGATACACCCTTGGTGTAGAGACGTGCTACCTTCCGCGCAAGCCCGGGATGAAGGAACAGATGGAGAATCCGGAGGTGTTGGTGCTGGATGTGGTGGCAGCGCTGGCCTCGGTCGGCAGAGCGAGTAGGGGCGTTGAGAGAGCGAACATGGCTGCGAGGGTGATTGTGATCTTGTGCTTCATGGTATGCTCCACTTTGAACAGGGGTAAAGATTAAATTTCAGTAAGCAGTCCCCGAAACGGGGAATGGAAGGTCCCTTTTCACTATTGACCCGGTGTGGACTGTTTTTGTTGATCCCAATCAAACCCGACCCGTCGCATCAAGGCACGCGTACGTCAACTTTGGGAGATCGACGCGGCAGACGGTCCGGGTCGAACGACTAGATTGCGTGACATGAACGAAGCCGAGATCCGTGTTCTGATCGCTGAGGACCACGACCAGGTGCGCGCCCGCATCCAACGCATAGTGGACGCCATGCCCGGGATCGTCGTGGTCGGGGCGGCCGCGAACGGGCTGACGGCAGTTTCCACTGCCAAGCGCCTCGACCCCGATGTGATCCTGATGGACATCAGCATGCCGGTGCTCGACGGCATCCATGCCACCCGACAGATCGTCGACCTGGGACTCCGAGCCCGTGTCATCGCGCTCACTTCGTTGGAGGACGACTACACCTTCCACGATGCGCTGCGTGCAGGGGTTGCCGGTTTCCTGCTCAAAACCAGCTCCCGTGGCGAGATCATGCACGCCATCCAGCAGGTTCACCTCGGTGAGTCAATGCTCTCACCCAGCCTCATCACCCGGGTCCTGACCAATTATGAGCGAGGACATCGTCCGTCGAAGGCCATCAGCGAACTGCCCGAGAAGGACCAGGAACTGCTCCGTCTGATCGCGCAGGGCCTGAGCAATCTCGAAATTGCGGAGGAACTCTCGCTCTCGCCCGCGACGGTGAAGAGCTACGTCTCCAGGCTGTTGACCAAACTGGGTGCCCGCGACCGCGCCCAGCTCGTGATCCTGGCCTACCAGAACGGGCTCGTGGAGAACTGATGAAACCCGGGACGGAGTCCCTCTGGGAGCAACGTCACAGCGACCGGAGCCGGTTCTCGTCGAGCACCGGAAGTGTCTCACGAGTAACGGCGACCCGCTCCGGATCGACATCGACGAAGGCCAGATCGGGTTCCGCGCCCAGCTCCAGCAGGACCCGCCCGGTGGGATCCACCGCCATCGAGTGGCCGATGCCCATCGGGCCGCTGGGGGTCTCCGCATCGCCTTGGAGCGCCTGATCCACCGCGACCACGAAGGAGACGGAATCCATCGCCCTGGCCGTCGTCAGAGTTCGCCACTGGTGCAGCTTCCCCGGGCCGGGCGCCCAGGATGCGCACACCACCATGACCGTTGCTCCTCCCAGCGCCAGGTCGATGAAATGGGTGGGAAACCTCACGTCGTAACAGATGGCCAGCCCCAGCCCGTGCCCGGCGACCTCGATCGACGTCGACCGAAGCCCCGGTGCGACGGTTTCTGACTCGCGTTGACCGAGAGCGTCGAAAAGATGGATCTTGTCGTAGCGACCCTCGGATTCGCCCGTCGCCAGGAGCGTGTTGTGCACCCGGGCGCCGGGCGCCTTGGTGAACATGCCCGCAATGATGGTGATCCCGAGGTCACCGGCCAGGCGTCGCACGGCCGAGGCCCAGGGCCCGTCGAAGGCCTCGGCGACCTGGGCGGGTGCCCGGAGGAAGGAACACATGGTGGCCTCCGGGAACACCACCACGTCGGCCCCACCGCGGGCGGCGCGGCTGGCCGCGTCGGTGACCAACGCCAGGTTTTCCCGGGGATCGATGGTGGAACGGAGCTGTGCCAGGGCGAAACGCATGTCTCCACTGTGACTGTGCGATATCCGTTGCACGACCCCGGGGTCTTCATCCGACGGAGGCGATAGGCTCGCTGCGACCCTGAATGAAGGAGCCCAGATGTCGCGACTCACGTTGCTGGCCACCACGGACGTCCACGGCGCCGCCCTGAACTGGGACTACTACCGCGACCAGTCCTGGACCGGTGAAGCGGAGGCCGGGCTGGCCCAGCTGTCCACCGTCGTGGAACGCATCAGGGCCGAACGTGGGGCGGAGAGCGTGGCGTTGGTGGACAACGGCGACACCATCCAGGGAAACCCCCTGTGTACCTTCTTCGCCCGGCACGAGCCCGGGACCGAAAACCTGGTCCACCCGCTCGCGGCGGCGTTCAACGTCATGGGCTACGACGCGGCCAACATCGGAAACCACGAGTTCAACTACGGCCTCGATTTCCTCTACTCCTTCGAGCAGCAGCTCGACCCGCTGCTGCTCGGAGCCAACGTCGTCGATCCCGGCTCGGGGCTGCCGGTGTTCCCGGCCTTCGTGCCCGTGACCCGCCGCCTCGACGGGCGGGAGATCCGGATCGGGGTGCTCGGCCTGACCACACCGGGAGCGATGATCTGGGACCGCCAGCAGCTCGCCGGGAAGGTGGATGTCACCGACATGGTCGCCGCCGCATCCTGCTGGGTGCCGAGGCTGCGTGAGGATTTTCTGTCCGACGTGGTCGTCGTCCTGTGCCACGCGGGGATCGGGCAGACCACCTACGCCACGAATGCCGACGCGCCCGCCGAGAACCCGGCAAAGGAGATCGCGGAGCAGGTTCCCGGAATCGACGTCATGGTGATCGGACACACGCACCGCGACGAACCGGAGCAGTGGGTGAAATGCGAGGCCACGGGCCGTCCGGTCCTGCTCACCCAGCCGAGGGCCCACGCCGCAGGGCTGACGGAGACCGTCATCGAGGCCGAGCACGACGGCGGCTCCTGGCGCATCGAGGTGCTCGGCGCCACCCCCCACCGCGCCCGAGGGGAGGTGCCCGACCCGCGGGTGCTTGACGCCGTCGCCGAGGCCCATGCGGCCACCCGCACCCACGTGAACCGGCAGGTCGCGGTCTCCCCGCGGGAACTCAGCACCGCCGATTCCCGGTGGCGCGCCACCGGTGCCATCGACTTCATCCAGCGCGTCCAGGCCGCCACCGTCGCCGAGGCGCTGGCAGGCGGGGAGCACGCGGCCCTTCCCGTGATCAGCCTCACCGCCCCCACGTCACGGACCGCCGTCATCCCGGAGGGGCCGGTCAGCATCCGCGATCTGGCGGGCGTCTACGTCTTCGACAACACCTTGGCGGCGGTGCTGCTGACCGGGGCCGAGCTCCGCGCCCACCTGGAACACGCCGCCCGCTACTACGCCGACCTGCCCCGCGGCCGGCGTTTCGACCCCACCACCATGACCAGCGTCGAACGCGACGGCCAAACGATCTGGGATTACCAGTACGACATCGCCTGGGGCGTCGACTACGAGATCAACCTGAATGAACCGGTCGGGAGGCGCATCGAGGAGCTGCGCCACCCGGACGGCCGTCCGGTTGCCGCCGCCGACCGGTTCGCCGTCGCCCTGAACCACTACCGGCTCAGCGGGGCCGGCGACTACCGGCAGGTCGCGAACGCTCCGGTTCTCTACAACGACATGCTCGACATTCGTCAGCTCCTGATCGACTGGGCCCTGACCCGTGGCATCGACGTCCCCGAGGAGGAGAACTGGCGTCTCGTATTCGAGGATCCACTCGATAGTGTGAACCCGTGAACGACTGGTTCGCATCCTGGGGACGCCTCCTGGCCGACACCGGCCGGGTCCTGCGCGACCACTGGCCGCAGCTCGTCGGCCTGTGTCTGATCGGGATCATCGGGCGCATGGGGTTTTTGTGGCTGGCGGTGTGGGCTTCGGGGATCAACGGGACCCTCGGCGCGCTGATCCTTCCCCTGGCGCCGCTCAGCACCCTCATCACGCTGATCCTCATGCTGCGGGTGGCCTCGGAAACCCTGCCTGCCTTCAGCCACACCTACCGGGGCAACACCTTCCGGGAACGCTGGCGCCACCACCTGCTGGTTGCCACGGAGGTCCTGCTGCCCTTCCTGGCGGCCTACGCCGCCCAGGGCCTGGTGGCCCAGGATTCGCGTCTCTACATTCACGACATCACCTACGACGAGAGCGGCAATTTTCTGTATCTCAACTCTGATAGGTACAGCTACGGGGAGGGCTGGTACCTGGCGGCCATGGTCATCGGGGCGATCCTGATCCGCAAGACCATTGCCCTGACGGAGGCATTCCGCCGCTCCGTCGTGATCGCCCTGATCGCCATCTACCTCGAGGCGTTCTGGATGGTCACCCTGACCAACGTCTTCATGTGGCAGGTCAAGGAGATCGGGTGGTGGCTCCGGGACCGGGCCGTCGTCGACGCCGTCATTGCTCAGCTGGAGGGATTCATGTCGTGGCTGGGGCCGGTCAGGGAGTTTCTCCTGCCCGGCTGGGAGTGGCTGGTGAAAACCTGCACGGGTCTCGGTCCCCTGGTCGTGCTGCCGTTGGCCTGGCTCGCCATCGGGGCCTCCAGCTATCAGACGGATCTCGTCACACGCACCGACCGTTCGTCAGCGTCGCGGCGCCTGGGGAAGAGTTTCGAGCGGGTCCCGGGATTCTGGCGCAGGGTGTTGGAGGAGACCGGGGAACCCGTTCTGGTTCCCCTGCGAGCCCTCCGGGGGGCCCTGTCGCGGGTGCTAATCGCGGGACCCGCCCCCGTCGTGATGTTCTGCCTGTCCTTCGTGGCGGTCGACCAGGTGCAGGTCGGGGTCGCGTGGCTGCTCCGGGAAGCGGTCGGCCCGCGTCCCTACGGGTTTGACCTGGCTCTGCGACCATACCTGGACTCGGCCTCGCAGCTCGTCTACTCCGTGCTGGCCATGGCCCTGCTCGCGGCCTCCGTG
Source organism: Arachnia sp. (assembly GCF_057238465.1). Lineage (NCBI taxonomy): Bacteria > Bacillati > Actinomycetota > Actinomycetes > Propionibacteriales > Propionibacteriaceae > Arachnia > Arachnia sp. The sequence goes on along the minus strand of NZ_DBHHFZ010000009.1, from coordinate 149,627 downwards.
AACCTGGTGGCCGGGGGCAGGCGAATTGCGACCTCCCGGCTGGTTCCTCCGGGGACTCGGGGAGCCGTTCCCCGGAGGAGTCTATAGCGGGATGTACAGGTAATCCGGGGAGTGCCAGGACAGGCGCAACCCCTGCGGGGTGACGCCCGTGGGTAGGGCGAAGGCCAGGCTGATGGGCCAGGTCCTCGGACGGGGAGGGGTGGTCTCGACGAGTGTGATGCCGTCCCAGTCGAACGAGGGACCGGGGGTGTCGGGCGGGGTGCAGCTTCGGAAAGCCGAGGGGGAAAACCCTTTTTCGGTGGCGGTGGTCTTGCCACCTTCAATTCCGTAACGAACCCCGTCCGCTTCCAGCTCCACCGTGCATGCGATCAGAACCTGGTCCGGTTCCGCCTCGAACTCCAGATCAACCCGCCAGAGCTGCGCTCCGGCGTCGGCGCGAATGTCCTCGTGCTGATCGACGGCCTGCACATCCTTCACACGCACGGCCACCTCCAGGCTGAAGGTGGTGCCTGATTCGGTGTATCGCTGGTGCAGTGCTCCTTGCCTGGGCTGTGTCTCGACGCGGTTCAGGGTGGTCCGGGGCAGGTACTGGTTGAGCAGGCGCTGCGAGCATGCGAGCGTCGCACAGATCAGGAGGGGGATCAGCGCGATCACCCAGCCGGTGTTGCGCTTCCACCAGGCCGATCTCATGCCTTCCCCTTGGTGCGCGGTGCCGTGATGGTTATGCGTTGCGTCGTCGCCCCCAGTTGTTCCGCTCCGGCCTCGTCGATCTCCAGATCGATCGCCGCCACGTCGTCCGGGCCTTCGGATCGTGGTTGGTTCGTGGACAGGTGGAGTTGCGCGTTCGGCAGGGCGTCCTTCGACACCTCCAGGGCAAATTCGCACCCCAGGATCAGTCCCGGCTGAGCCGGTCCGCAGGGGCTGGAGAGACTGCGTTCATGGTTGAAGATGCGGTCCCTGCCATCCTTCAGCTCAACTCCTCTCAGGAATCGTTGTTCCCCCTTCGGGGTGAAATCCAGGGTAACGACGAGCCAGACCCCGGACGTGGTGGCGACGGATCCCGGGGATTTCACCTCGGCGGCGGAACGCACATCGGTGATCGTGACCGTGCCGGTTCTGAATTCCACTTTCTGCCCCACTTTCCCGGGGCGCAGGAAGGGGGCGGCGGCAACGGTGTCGCGGTCCGGCAGCTGGGTGGTGAGCCACGAACCGAGCAGCAGCGCCGCGGTCAGCGACAACACGGTGAGCCAACGGGGGAGCCGTTGCCGGGAAACCTTGCCCGGGCCCGGTCCCGTGAGCAGCCCGGGTGGGATTTCGTGGCCCGGAGGTGCGGTCCGGCCTTGCCTGGGAAAGGTCATTGTTGTTTCAACTCCTCCACTGTGAGGGTGGCGGAGAATTTCTTCTCCGGATCGAACCAACCCTTCTCCCCGGTCAACGAGCTTGTGCGGTAGGAGTTCTCGGACAATGTCACGGTGAGTTCCTCCGGCAGGGGTTCGGAGTCGTGCTGTTGCCAGGCCGCGACGATTTTCTGGGTGAGGTCGGGTTGGAAGGAAGCCGGGGGCAGACCGTCCGGCAGCCGGCGCAGCACCGGGTCGGTGGCGGACGAGGCGAATTCGGAGGCGAGGCCGTCGGCCTGGAGGGACAGCGACTTGCTCAGGAGAGCCGAGTAGACGTACTGCTGTGTGGTGTTCGTCGCCTCCATGGTGATGAGCAGCCAGCGCTTTCCCGGCTTGGGCAGGAAGGTTGGTTTGGCCTCCACGGCCTGGAACGCCTTCAGGAATTTCACGTCGAAGGGATCGGCGTGCACCGTTTCTCCGGCGGCCACGACCGGGAGTGTCTTGTCGCGTTCGGCCAGGATCGTGTCCCAGCCACCGAACAGGCTGATGAGTCCAGCGATGATCAATCCCGCGACGAGGGTCACACCCAGACAGGAGACGAATCCCGAACCCTTGCCCTTGATACGGGGGGTGGGCAGCGGTTCACCGGAAACCGGATTCCGTCCGGGCGGTGGGACCTGCTGCGTCGTCATGCACAAGGATTCTACGGTCCCGCCCGCCGGCTGGGTCCGGGACGGTCCAGCCGGCGGGGTCCGGTCAGCTGCCGCGGACGCTCGCCCTGCGGAAGAACGCGGCGGTCCCGGTCAGCGCCAGAACGGTTACCAGGGCCAGGGAACCCGCCAGCCAGCCGGCATTGAAGTGTGCGGCGAACCGGGCCCAGTCCCAGCAGAGGCTGATGAGCCAGAGCGTGGTCATGAAAATGGCCATGGTGGTTGCCGCGTGGAGCAGCAGGCCGAGCGTCCCCCGCCAGAGCCAGGCGGCGGCCACCGACGCCCCCATGGCCATTGTCGCCAACAGCGACAGCGGGGTGAGCCACCAGAAGGTGAACCAACTCCCGTGATCCAACAGGCCTGCTCCGAAGATGGGCTGATTGATGAACCATCCCCCGGTGGCCCCCTCCAGCACCAGCATGCCGGCCAGGAGCAGGGTGTTGTAGACGACCGCCTGGAGGTGGTGGAGCAGATTTCCCAGGACGATGTCACGCCGGGTGATACCTAGGGCTGTTGCCAGGGGGAAACAGGTGGCCAGGGCGGTGATGGCGGATGCCAGCAGGGAGACGGCGATGGCTGTGCTGCCGCCTCCCGCCGCGATGTGGAGTTCCTGGCCAGTGGTCAGCAGAAGGGACCGGAAAACCAGTATGAAGGCCACCGTGCCGAAGGCGATGATGGGGCTTAGGTACCAGCAGGTCATGCGTCGCGACAGGATGATGCGCGCCATGGCGAGTGAGCGTTTCATGCCGCCACCCCCGTGCCGTCGAGCCCGTAGGCGGCCACCAGGGTGTGGAGATCCGTCGCCTCCACGGTGAGGCCGGCGGCCTTCGCCTGTGCGGCGAGGCCGGGGTTGTTCTCGACGATGACCGTGCTCATCGCCCCCACCTGGGTGCTGCGCAGGACGGAGCGTCCCGGCAGCAGCGCATCCACGCGTTCCCGGGAACCGGTCAGGGTCAGGGCCCTGGAGCGGAAGTCATCGATGTTTCCGGTGGTCCGCACCCGGCCTGCGTGCAGGAGAACGATGTCCTCGAACAGGTTCTCCATCTCGTCGATGAGGTGCGTGGAGATGAGGATGGTGCGGGGGTGTTCGGTGTAGTCGGCGAGCAGGAGGTCGTAGAACAGGGTGCGGGCCGTGGCGTCCATGCCGAGGTAGGGTTCGTCGAAGATCGTGATGGGCGCGCGGGAGGCAGTTGCGATCAGGACGGCGACGGCTGAGAGTTGGCCGCGCGACAGTTTCTTGAGCGTCCGTTTGCGGGGGATGCCGAACTCCCCGGCGATCCGATGTGCCAGGCCGATGTCCCAGCTCCCGTAGAGGACGGGGCCGAGCCGCAGGATGTGTTCCAGCCGGTACTCGTCGGGGTAGTGCTGGGTGTCGCGGATGAAACAGGTCCGGGCCAGGACGGAGGCGTTCTCGCGCGGGTTGCGCCCGAACACCCGGATGGTTCCGGAGGTGGGGCGTTCCTGCGCGGTGACCAGCGACAGGGTAACGGTCTTGCCTGCGCCGTTGCGTCCGAGCAGACCGGTGATGACATCCTGGCGGAATTCCAGGTTCAGGTCGTCGACGGCGGTGACGGTGCCGAAGCGTTTCGTCACGCCGTCGAGGGTTATGGCGGCGGTCATGGGTTGACCTCTTTCTGGATGAGGGCGATCAGTTCCCGTCCGCTGATGCCGAGGGTTGCCGCCTCGGCGATCAGCGGGCGGACGTACCGGTCAACCAGGGCTTGGCGCCGCTCCTCGATCAGGTGGAGCCTGGCGCCGTCGGCGACGAACATTCCGATCCCGCGGCGTTTGATCAGGACGCCCCGCTCTACCAGCAACGCGATTGCGCGGTTCGCGGTTGCCGGGTTGATGCGGTGGAACACGGCGAGTTCGTTGATCGACGGTGCCTTCGCGCCGTCGGGGTAGGTGCCCGCGACGATCTCGGCACACAGCTGGTCGGCCAGCTGCATGAAGATGGGGGTGGAATCGTCGAACACATACCCTCCTGGTTAGTTAGTACACCAACTAACCTACTAGGTGCCCCCGTCCGGGTCAAGGGACCAGGGGACGGGGCCGCCTGCGCCTCCGCGCCACGAGCACGATTCCGGCACCGACGCCCACCAGCGCGATCACCCCGAGGGTGAACCACAGCCAGTTCAGGTCCGGGTCGGCGGATGCGGTGGCCCGCATACCCTCCTTGAGGTACATGTCCTTCGGGTCGGACCACGTGACGGTGTTGCCCTCGATCCTGCCGCTGCCGCTGGCGCTCAGGACGCGACCCGGAAAGGTCACGCGGACCTCGAAGTCGGTGAATATGCTCGCCGACTCCGTGGAGGCGTTACCGGATCCGCTGGAATACCTGAAGGTCCATTCCCTTCGGGTCTCGTCGTAGGTGATGATCTGGGCCTGGTCGGGAGCCGGGCCAATCAGTCTCTTGTGGTTGATGGGCAGCTCACCCGTGAACCGGCAGGCGTGGAACATGTCGTCCTCGTACGGGGCCTGCGCGAGTTCCTCCGGGGTCTGCGCGTGTTCCGCGACTGTTCTGCAGATGTTCTCCACCGTGAGGTCTTCGGGAGCTTTTACACCGTTCTCCGGTTTCCGGACCCCGATGTTCCAGTTCAATCTGACGTGTTCCTTGTCGACTATTTCGTACTCCACCCGATACCTGATACAGGAGGTGAGTCCCAGCAGGAGGGGAAGAAGCAGAAGCAGGGTGCTGAATCGTCGTTGTTTCGTCATGACCAGAATCTACTGGCAGGAAGGACGCATGGGACGCGATCCGCGATGTTTCCAACTGCACGAAACGCCGTGGAGAACGGCCCCGCGACGGGCGCTGGTTCCACGGCGTTTCGTGAACGAGGGTCAGACCCAGATCTTCTCGAACACCTCCGCCACCAGGTCCTCGAACAGACCCAGCTCCCAGGCGACGTCCAGGGCCGTGTAGCGGGAGCGGTAGTACATCGCCCTGGGGAACAGGGCCCGCACGTCCTCGCGTGTCACCCCGATGTCTTCTGGGCGCGACGGGGCGCCCGCGCGGCGGAGCCGGTCGGCCAGCACCCGCGTCGGGACGAGCTGCGCCCGCAGCCGCTCGGTGACCTCGGGCCATCCTGTGACCAGCGGTCGCAGCCGGTCGGCCAGTTCCGTCCCGGCCAGGTACTTGGCCCTCGTCTCGCGCACCGCGTGATCGGCAAGGGCCCCTTCGAAGCGGTTCCGGATGTCGGCCTCGATCCCGGGCCACGGTGCACGCCGCGCCGCGACGGCGTCGATGTCGATTCCCGACAGGTCCCGGCCGATGAGGGCCTCGTAGAAGGCGCACATGGCCAAGGAACCGACGGCCACCTTCGCCCCGTGCGACAACGGCACCTCGAGATCGGCGCCCAGATGGGCCAGTTCCCACAGGTGGCTGAAATAGTGCTCGGCTCCCGAGGCGGGGCGGGTTCCGCCGTAGGCCTGCATGGCCAGCCCGGACAGGCACAGCCCCTCCACGAGACCCCGGAATGCGTCGGGTTGTCCCGCGGCGAGGGCGTCGGGATCGGACAGGGCCGTGTCCACCCCCGACTGCACCAGGCGCCACACGTCGGGGTCGATGGGCTCCACCCCGGTGACGTCCGCCAGGATCCAGTCGGCGCCACCGGGGATCTTCGCCGCCAGGTCGCCGTAGCCCGAGGCCGTCAGGTACGCAGGGGCGGCCGCCGCGACGTCCAGGTCCATGACGATCACCGCCGGGGCCTTGCAGGCGCGGGTGACCTTCACCCCCTGGCTGCTCATCGGCGCCCCGGAGCCGGTGTAACCGTCCATCGATGCGGCGGTGCCGACGCAGGCGTAGTCCCGGCCCAGTTCGAAGGCCGCCAGCTTCACCAGGTCATTCAGGGTGCCCGCCCCGACCGCCACCGGCACCGCGTCCCCCAGCGAGTCCCGGATCCGGTCGGCGTTTTCCTGGGCCGCGTACAGCACCGGACGGCCCGGGAAGACCAGCGGCTCGGCGAGCGCGGCCCCGGAACCACGCAGCGATTCCTGGACGGCCTCCCCGGCCACCGCGAAGGTGTTCTCGTCGGCGATGACCTTGAAGGGGCCGGGCCCCAGGTGGGCGGTGATCAGCTCGCCCGCCGAGGCCAGCACCCCGCGGCCCACCGACGCGGCGACCGTGTCGGTGGCGCGGGCGAGCGCGTCGCGCAGGATGTCGTCAGGCATCGCCGATCACCAGCCGTGTGCCCGCGGCCAGAGTGGGCTCGGTGTGTGGTCCGCCGAGGTGCAGCGCCCCCGGCAGCCTCGGTTCCGACGCGCCGTCGAAGACCAGGGTGACGTGTCCGAGCGCGCCCAGGTTCTTCTCCGCGACATCCCCGATGGCGGTGATCCGCCACTCCTGGTCGCCGATCAGCACCGGCTGGTCGACGGCCAGCGGGCTCGTCAGCTCCGACTTGTCGATGACGAAGCAGTACGAACGCAGCTCCTCGGGGGCGTTTCCCGCGAAGGTGATGGCCATCTGTTCCGCGAGGAAGTCGCTGGCGTCCGGTCCGACTTCGATGATGGTGGTTGAGTAGCCCATGGGAAAATCCTTTCAGGTTGTTCGGGTCGGGTGGTCAGGACTGCGGGTAGAGGCCGATGCTGGCCAGCCAGGCGATGGCGACGCGCGGAACGCCGTTGAGGAACCGCGAGTACAGCACCGCGGGAACGCCGACCTCGATGGTCTCGGGTTCCGCCTCCCCGAGTCCCATGCCCACGGGGATGAAGTCGCAGGCGTTCTGGGTGTTGATGGCGAACAGCGCGGGCAGCGCCAACTGGGGCGGGATTCTGCCCTTGCCGATCTCCACGCCGATGAGGGTGCCGATGATCTGGGCGATGACCGCTCCGGGGCCGAGCAGCGGCGACAGGAAGGGCAGCGAGCAGATGAGCCCCAGCGCCATCAGGCCCCAGCCGCTTCCGGCGAGGGGGGTCAGCAGGTGGGAGAACCAGTCGCCCAGACCCGAGGCCTGGATGATGCCGATCAGCATGGCGACGAAACCCATGAACGGCAGGATGGTGTTGATCATCATCTGCACGGCGTTGCGGCCGGCCTGGTAGAACACGGCGATGACCTTGCCCGCACCCAGCCCGATCTTCTCCAGCAGCGACTTCTTCTGCTTCGTTGCCATCTGCTCGGTGAGTTTCATGGGGCGTCCGTCCTCCCTGGTGGGGATGGACTTCTCCGCCGGTGCGGTGGCCGCCGCTGCCTGCGCCCCGGCGACCTCGTCGGCATCCGCGAGACGCACCTGGTCCATCCCGACGGCGGAGACGTAGATGCCCTCGTGGATGTGCTGGGCCAGGGGGCCGGTCTTGCCGGTGGGCACGACGTTGATGGTGGGGATGCCCTTCTTCGGGTAGAGGCCGCAGCGCAGCGACCCCCCGCAGTCGATGACCACGCAGCAGTGTTCGTCGTCGGGCACCCGGGTGTTGAACCCGTTGACGGCCTCCGCGCCGGTTAGCTCGGCGATCCTGTCGACCACCTCGGGTTTCTGCCCGCCACCGACGATGTAGACGACCTTGTTGCGTTTCTCGTCCGGGGTGATGGTCAGGGGACCGCCGTAGCCGCCGGGACCCTTGGAGACGGTGATCGTGCGGAACTCAGACATGAGCGTGCACCTCCTTCGACAACGTGACGCCCTGCTGTTTCGCGACGTAGGCGGTGGTGAAGTCCGTCACCCAGCCGCCGAAGAAGTTCAGGACGGCGCCGAGCAGCAGGTAACGGATGGCGAGGTCGCCGGTGGGCAGCTGCAGGGTGATGATGCCCTGCGCGATGCCCGCCCACACGAACAGCTCACCCGGGTTGTTGTGCGGGAACAGGCCGTTGTTGGTGTGCACCATCTGGGCGACGGAGGCGTAGTAGCCGGGTTTGTAGGCCTCGGGCAGGAAACGGCCGAGGGTGAAGGCCGCCGGGTTGGTCAGGAAGAAGGCCCCGATCCACGGCAGGATCAGGTAGCGGCTGATCACGTTGCGGCCGGCCTTCGCGGCGAGCTTGTTGATGCGTTCCTCCCCGATCAGGGCGATCAGGGAGTTCATGGCGATCAGCAGCATCAGGACGAGCGGCACGATGTTGGTCATCCAGCCCAGGAACGTTTCCGCTCCCTTCCGGAACAGCCCGACGAACCATTCCGCTGCCAGAACCATCCCGTCCTGGGCGGCGGCCATCCAGTTCAAAAAGTCGGACATCTCAACTCCTTTCGGGTGTTTTCGGGCATGACGGACCCGTCAGGCCCGGTGGGACCCGGGCTGTCGTGCCCGGGGTGTGGATTGGGAAAAAGAAGAGGGGGCGTCAGTCCGCGGCCGGGGTGGGGGTCCTGCGGCGGAAGGTTCCCTTGACCTTCTTGACGGTGCGGGCCAGGGCGCTCGGCGGTTCGGGGGCCTGGCCTCCGGCGGTGACGATCCGGTAGTTCTCGCGGGCGTTCGCGACGGCTTTGCGGACCTGTCTGCCGTGGTGGGCGGCGTCGGCCGGGTCGATGTCGGCGATGTTCTGGCCCGTGAAGTCCTCGAATCCGCGGAACCGGGCCATCACCGTGACCCCGTTCAGCCGGTGACCCTCGGTGATCACGCCGTCGGCGTCGACGCCGAACAGGACGATCGCGCCCTGCACGACGCCGCCCTTGAACCGCCCCATCGCAACCCGCCCGCGGCGGCGCATGGCGACGAACAGTTTAGTGAACGACTGGGTCTGCTTGAAGGACAGGTAGGACTGCAACACCCAGGCGGCGCCCAGGGCGGCGAGAAAGATCCAGAACGTCATCGTCTCAGCTTTCTGTGAGCGGATTGGTGGCGAGGAAGTAGTAGAACTCCTCGAAGGTGGTCAGGTGGGAGATCCGTGTCAGCAGGTCCCGGCGGGTGCCGAGCCGCAGCACGGCGTCGTAGACGGGCACGAGAACGCTCTCGCCGCGCCGCGGGTCCTGCGGGACCCCCAGCAGGATGATCAACCGCACCCCGTCCTCGTCGGGTTGCCGGGGAACCACGCCGACGGCCAGCAGCACGCCGGAACCGGAGGTGAGGGTGGTGTGCGGGAACCCGACCCAGGAGTCGAGCTGGGTGGGGGAGAGGCGTTCGCGTTCCCGGATGCGCTCCCCGAAACCCTGCTCCGCCAGACCACGGGCCTCGAGGTGACCGGTCATGTAGTCGACGGCGTCGGCGTATCCGGTGCCGGGCGGCAGCGCGAAGAAGTGCTGCTCGTCGAGGGCACTGGCCAGGATGCCGCCGTCCGAACCGGGGGGCCGCATGTGGTGGCGGTCCAGTTCCCGGGCCAGGGCGTGGCGATCCAGGATGTGACCCACGCGCAGGACCGGCACCGGGGCGGAAACCGGGTGGTCGCCGGTGGTGACCACCAGGTCGACCCCGGCGAGTTCGTCCCTTGTGACGGCGGAGGGCAACAGCAGGTACTGCGTCGCCGAGGGCAGCAGCTTGGACAGCTGGAGGCGCACCAGCTCGGCAGTGACCCGGCCCGTCGAGGTGATGACCGCGACCCGCAGCGGCAGACGTGGGTTCCGGTCCGCGGCCTCCAGGAACACCTGGAAATAGGCCGTCAGGAAACCGAGCTCCGAGCCGTCGACGGGCAGTCCCACCCGCTCCTCGATCACCCGCGCGGCCACCGTCGCCATGCGGTGGGCGACGGGGAACTCCTGGCCGATGCTGGCCACCCCCGAGTCGTCCACCCAGATCCGGTACCGCATCCGGTTGATCATGTAGGCCAGGTGCCTGGTGAACTCGGCGAGCTGTGGGGCACCCCGCAGGTCGATCTGCATCTCGGTGTGAATGGCCCCCAGGGTCCGTTCCACCAGCTCCTCGATGGGTTCGCTGTGGTCGCCGAGGTCCGTGGCGAGTTCGCTGTCGCTCGGGGCCCGCATGCCCGCTATCGGGAGTGCCAGGAAGGTCACCTCGTCGCCGGCCAGCTCAACCCCGTCGTCGGCCAGGCGTAGGGTGAGGCGTTCGGCCAGCGCGTGGGCCGGGGTGCCCGGCAGCTCCCGGTACCGGGCGGGCAATGTCCCCAGGGGGCGGGACTGGCGGGTCCGGTCCGTGGCCACGACGGCCCAGCGGGTCAACTCGGGGATGTGGACGGGATCCAACCCGGCCTCGGCGGTCAGCCCGGCGACCGCCTCCTCGATCCGTTGCCAACTCGGGTGGTGGTCGTAGGCGGCGGGGTAGTGGTGCCGAAGGATCAGCAGGCGTTGCTGCAGCTCCGGGCCGCGCAGCACCAGACCGACATGGGTGCGTCCCTCGATCTCCAGTTCCCACTCGCCGACGTGTTCCCGAACCCGGTTGAGGTCCGCCACCACCGTCGTGCGGCCCACCGACATCTCCTGCGCCAGTTCCTCGATCCTCACGGGTTGGGTGGCGCGGAACAGGCGGGCGACGATGAACGAGGCCCGGGCAGTGGGGTCGTTGAAGGAGGTGCTGGAGGCCAGCCCGGAACGGACGGCCCGGTAGCGGGGCGGGTCGGCCACCAGCAGGCGGTAGCGGCCCTCCACCAGGGTGATGGAGGCGGCCTGGCCGAGCAGTTCCTGCAGCGATGCCACCTCACCGGCGACGGTGCGGCGGCTCACCCCGAGCAGGGAGGCGAACTCGTCGGCCGAGGTGGCGCGCGTGGATTCCAGCGCGTTCAGGATTTGTGCTGCCCTGCTCACCTCGGCTCCTTTGCTCGTTCGTCGTTGGGTGGGTATCGGCTCAGGCCTGGCCGGAGCCGTCGCCGCCGAAGAAGCTGTCCCAGGGGACGGCCACGGGCTGGTCCAGGCCGACCACCTCGTAGAGGTGACGCAGCAGCGGGAACCTCTCCGGGGGCACGATGCCGCGTTCGGTCAGGCGGACCATGGCCTTGCCGATCACGACGATGGCCGCGGCGCCCTCCAGGGTCACGCCGGGCATCTGAGCGCGGGCCTGGCTGAAGGTCATCCCCGACCCGACCAGCCGGCCGCACCGTACGTTGCGACCACCCATGGACGTGACGAAGCAGTCGCCGATCCCGGGCAGGCCGATGGGGGTGGTGGGTTTGCCGCCCAGCAGCTCCATGAACTGGATCATCTCCACGGAGGCCTGCCCGAACAGGGCCGCCCCGTAGTTGTAGTTGACGTAACGGTCCCCGGCCGCCTCGCCCATCGCGTCGAGCAGACCCTGCATGAAACCGGCACCGAAGGCGTAACAGTTCTTCGTCGCCGCACACACCTCGACGCCCACGAGGTCGGTGTTGTTCCACACGTGGTAGTGCTCGGTGGCGAACAGTTCGCGCCAGCGCGCCAGGATCTCGGGGTCCTCGCCGGTGAACACGACGCTGGTGTGGCGGTGCACCGCCACCTCGCCCGCGATGGAGGGTCCCGCGATCGCGGAGATGCTCACCTTGGAGCGCAGCTCCTCGGGGAGGCGGGAGGCGAGTGCCCGGGGCAGGATGGTGAGGTTGCCGTCGTCGTCGGCCTGCATGCCCTTGGCGAGGGCTATCACGTGCATTCCGGGGCGCAGCAGGGAGGCGAACTGGTCGCCGGCCCAGTCAACCCCGAACGAGTTGACCCCGCTCATCACGAGCTCAACCCCCTCGAAGGCCCGCGGCGCGTCCTCCAGCTGGTGGGCGGTCACCCCTTCGGGCACCTTCAGGCCCAGGTTCGGGTGGATGCCCGTTTCCTGGATGGATGCGATGATCTCCCGGTCGAGGTGGGTACCGACCAGACGCACCTCGTGGCCGTTGTCGGTCAGGGGGGTGGCCAGGGCGGTGGCCATGATTCCCGAGCCAAGCACGGTGATGACTGCCATGGTTCCTTCTTCCTCGCGCTGCCTTGCGCGGATCGGCTGGTTTCCCCGACGCTAATCGGCGCAGCCGGGAAAAAGCCATAGGAATTGGGCCAGGGTTCTGCACACGGATTGCGACTAAGCGGCCTAATCCGTCGTCATCCCCCCGGGGCAGCGGGGTCACAGGTGTTTGAGGGCCTCCCGGCGGCTCAGGCCGCTGAGCCGCGATCCGCGCGTCTCCACGAAGGCCTTCACCCAGTCCGGGTCGATGCGGGCGTGTTGCCGCAGCGCCCAGCCGATGGCCTTGCGGATGAAGAACTCGGAGCCGTACCGCGACCCCTCCAGGTTGGAGTCGATGGCGTGGCCGAGCAGCTCCAGGTCGATGGAGGTCTTGCGCTGCAGCTGGCAGATGATGGAGATGCGACGCAACCACAGGTCGTCTCCCGTGGCCCAGTCCCAAACCACGGCCCGCGCCCCGGGGGTGGTCGCGACCACGTTTTCCACCAGGGGAGAGGCGATCCCGTCGACGACATCCCACCAGGCCCCGGTCGTGGCGAGGTGCCGGTACAGCTCCAGGGCGCCGAGGTCCTGCCAGTCGCGGGCGTCGCGGTGGCCCGCGATCTCCAGCGCCGCGTACCAGTGTTCCCGGTGCGTGACCTCGTCCCACAGCTCCCGGACGGCCCGTTCCCACTGGTCGCGGCCGGTCAGGGGGTGTTCCTTCAGCAGGGTCTTGGTGATGCGCCGCACCTCGGGCAGCCGCACCCCGTGGAAGGGCAGCGCCGACTTCATGTAGGCCTGCTCCCGGGCGGCCTTCCCGGGATCACCGGCGGCGGCGAGCACGCCGCGGATCTCGTCGACGAGCTGCACGGAGGTCATGGGGTCAATCTACTCGCACGGACATCGATTGCCGCTTTCCTCGACGAGCTGCCGGCGAGGATCCGAAGGGCCGGGACCGGGCGGTTCCGCTTGCCCACTCGTCGTCTGCTTGCGCTGTAGCGCTGGCGTTCGACGGTTGGGCTGGCGGATGGTGGGAAGGCCAGCGGATGGCGCGGCCCGATGCGCCGGTCGTGAACCGGGGTCCGTGACCCGGAGGGCCGACGGCCCGTTGAACCGCCTCCAAGTCCTGTAAAGCCAGCCTTGACAGAAGTGGCGGTGTAAACCTACTCTTTACACATGTCGACCGACGATGTGACCTCCGAGGAGCTCGCGAGGCGTCTTCGGAAGATCGGCTCCCTGGTGGCGGCGGAGCTCGCCGCTGCCGACGATCCGGACGCCCCCGGGGGCGACATGACCCACTCCCTGGCCGCCGTGCGCTCGCTCCAGTCGCTGACCGACGAGATCCTGGCCCGGCTCGTCACCGCGGCCCGCGGGAGGGGGGTCACCTGGCAGGCCATCGGCGATGCCCTGGGTACCAGCCGCCAGGCGGCCTTCCAGCGTTTCGGAAACCCGACCGACCCGAGAACAGGAAAACCCATGAAGAAACCCACCGATTTCGAACTCCGCGCCGCCGTCGAGAAGGCGGAGGCATTCCTCGACGCCATCGAGGAGCACGAATGGCAGAAGGCCAACGAGCTGGCGGGGCCGCGCGCCGGATGGCAGCTCGACGCCGAACGGCTGGCCGACGCCTGGGCGCAGGTGATCGCGCTGGGTGGGGAGCTCGAACGGCGCGGCACCCCGACACCCTTGGTCCTGTCGGGCGGGGTAGTCGTGGTGGAGGAACCCCTTCACATGGAGGCCGCCGACCTCGTGGCCCGCATCAGCTACAACAGCGACGGCGACATGATCGGCCTGTGGTTCCTGCCCTCGGGGCAGGCGCTCGTGGAGGAAGAACGGCAATGACCATCGCCGGGCGGCGGGGCGTTCACGTGCGGGCGGTCGGCGTGTTCCTGCTGGTGGGTTTCGGGGCGGCCCTGCTCCTGGACTGCGTCGTGGCCGTGACCGGCGGGCTGGGAACACCGCAGGCCAAGGGGATACTTCCGCTCCGGATGTTCACCCCCGCCCTGGCCGCCTGGGTGGTCTGCCGGTTCGTCACCCACGAGTCCTGGCTGCGGGAGAGCGGGCTCGCCCGGCGAACGCCCGGTTCCGGGGGGCGTCCCGGTTGGCTCCGGATCCTCGGTTTCGCGACGATCGGGGTCGGCGTCGTGGTGGCCGCGCTCGCCCTGCTGCTGGCGTTGGTCATCGGTGCCGGGTGGTTCAGTCCGGACTGGGCCCTGACCTCGTTCGCGAACAATCTGCGCGGCATCGCCCCGGAGGGGTCGCTGCCGCCCGTCGCGATGATCTGGGTTCTCGTGATAGCGGCGAGCGTGTTCGCCGCGTACACGATCAACGGGCTGTTCGCCCTGGGGGAGGAGGCCGGGTGGCGCGGCTGGCTCCAGTCGGCCCTCGAACCCCTGGGCCGGCGGCAGGGAGTCGTGCTCACCGGCGTGATCTGGGGTCTGTGGCACGCGCCCTTGATCGTCATGGGCTACGAGTACGGCGACAGGCTCCCCGCGGTGGTCGGCATCGCCCTGTTCACCTGCCTGTGCGCCGGCCTCGGCACGCTGCTGTCCTGGCTCCGGGTTCGTTCCGGCAGCGTCGTGCCGGCCGCCATCACCCACGGCGCGGTCAACGCCTTCGGTGGCCTGCCCGCGATGTTGGTGGCGCCCGGTGGCAGTCTGGACCTGGTTCTGGTGGGCCTGATCGGCTGGCCCGCGGTGGTGCTTTTCGGTCTCCTGGCGGCCCTGTTGCTGAGCGGTTCGTGGGCCGGGTGGGCCGGTGTCGAACAGGGGATGCCGTCCTGAGGGTTGGGTCTTGGCCGTCGACTTGTGCTTCTCGCGAAGGGCCGTGTAGAGTTTGCCGACGGCTGGCCCCTATAGCTCAGTAGGCAGAGCGTCTCCATGGTAAGGAGAAGGTCTGCGGTTCGATTCCGCATGGGGGCTCTGTTCTTGCCCGGGAGTTCTCGGGCAAGAATGTCGACGGGGTAGCTCAGTCGGTAGAGCAAGCGGCTCATAATCGCTGTGTCGCGGGTTCAAGTCCCGCCCTCGTCACCACACAACCGAAGCCAGCGCGCATCCGCGCCACTACACCGAGGGAAACTGATCATGGCCAAGAAGGGGCAGGACGTCCGTCCGAAGATCACGCTTGCCTGCACCGAGTGCAAGGAGCGCAACTACATCACCAAGAAGAACCGCCGCAACGATCCCGACCGGATTGAGCTCAAGAAGTACTGCCCGCGCTGCCGCACCCACCGCGCGCACCGCGAAACCCGCTGAGCCGCACTTTTCCGCTGAGGGCCGCACCCGCAAGGGGCGGCCCTCAGCGTTTTCCCGGTAGCCTTCCCCCATGCCGATTTCCGCCGAGCACGCGGGCCGGACCTATCCTCCGGCCCCCGCCTACCGCGTCAGCCGCGCAAAGATCGCAGAGTTCGCGCGCGCCATCCAGGACGAGAACCCCGCCTACTTCGGCGACCATCCCATCGCCCCGCCGACCTTCGCCGCCGTCATCGCGGCCCAGGCGTGGGATGCCCTCTTCGGCGACGAGGAGCTGGGACTGGCCCTGCACCGAACCGTCCACGCCGACCAGACCTTCGACTTCCACCGTCCCCTGCGTGAGGGCGACGACGTGGTGGCCCGGCTCACCATCGAACGGGTCCGCAACCGCGGCAACCTGGACATGGTCACGATCCTGGTGGCGTTGACCGTCGACGACGAGGCGGTCTGCGACGCCCGCTCCACCCTGATGCACACCCGCGAGGAGGCCCCCCATGACTGAACGCGAGATCCAGGTGGGGCAGGAACTCCCGGCCCTGGAGATCCGGGTCACCAGGTCGGTGGTGGTGCGCTACGCCGGTGCCTCCACGGATTTCAACGAGATCCACTTCTCCGACCGCCACGCCCGCGCCATCGGCCTGCCCGGGGTGCTGGCCCACGGCATGTGGACGATGGGTGCCGGGCTCGGCCTGGTCACCAGCTGGATCGGCGATCCGGCCCGCGTCGGGCGCTACTGCGTGAGGTTCACCCGTCCCGTGGTGGTTCCCGACACCGACGAGGGTACGCTGGTGCGTTTCACCGGGACCGTCGCCGCCGTCGCCGACGGGGTGGCCACCGTCAACCTGACTGCGACCTGCGGTGACGACGCGGTGCTGGGGGCCGCGAAGGTGGAGGTCCGCATTGACTGAGCCGCTCGCGAACCACACCACCTTCCGACTCGGCGGGCCCGCGCGGCGTTTCGTCGAGGCGACGACCGAACAGCAGCTCATCGACGCCGTCGCCGACTGCGACTCCCGGGGCGAACCGGTCCTGGTCCTCGGCGGCGGCTCCAACGTCCTGATCGCCGACGAGGGTTTCGACGGCACCGTGGTCAAGGTCGCCACCCGGGGGGTTCGTGCCGAGACCGCGGACTGTTCCGGGGCCCAGCTGGAGGTTGCGGCGGGGGAGGTGTGGGACGATCTCGTCGCCCGGGCCGTGGCCTCGCAGTGGTCCGGAACGGAAGCCCTCTCCGGGATACCCGGGTCCGTGGGGGCCGTCCCGATCCAGAACGTCGGCGCCTACGGGGCCGAGGTGGCGAGCCTCATCCAACGGGTCCGCACCTGGGACCGGGCCGAGGGGTGCATCCGCACTTTCGCGGCCGCCGAGTGCGGCTTCGGCTACCGAGACTCCCGTTTCAAACGCGAGAAGGGACGCCACCTGGTGCTACGCGTCGACTTCCAGCTGCCGCTCGGGGAACTGGGGCAACCCATTCGCTACCCCGAACTGGCCCGTGCCCTCGGTGTCGAGGTGGGGCAGCGCGCCCCCGCCGCCCGGGTGCGGGAGACCGTGCTCGCCATCCGGCGCAGAAAGGGCATGGTCCTGGACGAGAACGACCACGACACCTGGTCCGCCGGTTCCTTCTTCACCAACCCGATCCTCACCCCGGAACAGGCGGCCTCCCTGCCCGCGGAGGCCCCCCGTTTCCCCGCGGGGGAGAGGGTCAAGACCAGCGCCGCCTGGCTGATCCAGCACGCGGGATTCCCCGCGGGTCACGGCACCGGCCCGGCGAGGCTGTCCACCCGGCACGTGCTCGCGCTCACCAACCGCGGACACGCCACCACCGCCGATGTCCTGGCTCTCGCCCGCGAGATCCGCTGCGGGGTGCGGGAACGTTTCGGAATCACCCTGGTTCCCGAGGTGAACCTGGTCGGCGTGAGCATCTGAGCAGAGATTTCGGACCTTGCCGGGTATGCGGTAAGGTATGGGTCTGGCGAGGTCGGCCGCGCCTCGTACCAAGGCGTGCGGCCACGTCGAAGGGTAGTAGCTCAACTGGCAGAGCAGCGGTCTCCAAAACCGCAGGTTGGGGGTTCGAGTCCCTCCTGCCCTGCGAAGCAGATGCTTCCAACGCCTGCCACCCAGTGGGTGGGCAGGCATTTCGTTTGTTGACCGAAAGGGACCGCGCGTGAGCGACGACAAGACTCGGCAGGACGGGGACGAACTCCCCGAGGCTGACCCCGTCGCCGACGACGAGGTGATCGCCGAGCTGGAGGACCAGTTCGACGAGGACTCCTCCGAGGACGGCGCGGAGGACGCCGACCACGAAGACGACGCGGGCAAGGACAAGTCCGGGAAGGCCGACAAGAAAACCTCGAAGGTGGTGACCCGCAGGACCGCGAAAGCCCCCGTCAAGAAGACAACGGCCACCAGGAAACGCTCGGAGACCGAGCGTGAGGAACACGACCCTTACCGGGCGAAGAACCCTGCGCAGTTCGTGCGCCAGTCCGTGGCCGAGCTCAAGAAGGTCGTGTGGCCCACCTGGGTGGAGCTCACCGTGCTGTTCTCCGCGGTCCTGCTGTTCGTGTTGTTCATAATCGCCTACGTCATGCTTCTCGACAACGGCTTCGGCTGGGCCCTGCTCAGCCTGTTTGGAGGAACCCCCAGTGAGTGAGAACACCGACGACTTCGAGATCGATCTGGGGGAACTGCCCGCTCCCAGCGACGAGGTCGAGATCGACCTCGGCCCGCTCGACGAGGAGAACGAACCCCAGGAGGAGATCGCCCTCGCCGATGAACCGGAGGAGGACGAACCCGAACAGCCGGAGACCGACGACGCCACCGCGGCGGCCGTCGCGAAGCTCCGCGAGGAGCTGGAGTCCAAGTTCGGCGAGTGGTACGTCATCCACACCTACTCGGGCATGGAGAACCGGGTCAAGCAGAACCTCGATTCCCGCGCCACCTCCCTGAACATGGAGGACTACATCTTCGAGACGATCGTCCCCACCGAGGAGGTCGTCGAGGTGCGCAACAACGCCCGCAAGACCGTCACGCGCTGCGTGCTGCCCGGCTACGTGCTGGTGCGGATGGAGCTGACCGACGACTCTTGGGCGGCGGTGCGCCACACCCCTTCCGTGACCGGTTTCGTCGGCCACGGCCAGACCCCCGTCCCGCTCAGCCTGGACGAGGTGGTCAGCATGCTGACTCCTTCCGTCGTCGCGAAGGTGGCCTCCGAGGCCTCCGCCGCCGTGGCGCGCGCGAAGAAGAAGGTGGAGGTCGTTGACTTCGCGGTCGGCGACTCCGTGATGGTGATCGACGGCCCCTTCACCGGGGTGCACGCCACGATCACCGAGATCAGCGCCAACCAGCAGCGGTTCCGGGCTCTCGTCGAGATCCTGGGTCGCGAAACCCCTGTCGACCTGGAATTCAAGCAGGTCGAGAAGGTCGGTTAGGTTCCCGCCCGTCCGGGACTCTACAATGGCGCGTTGCGTCGCGACCCGGGTGCGCCCGGCGTGACCGTTCCAAAACCAAACCCATAAGGACCCAACATGCCTCCCAAGAAGAAGGTCGCAGCCCTCGTCAAGGTTGCCCTGCAGGCTGGCTCCGCCACCCCTGCGCCGCCGGTCGGTACCGCTCTCGGTCCGCACGGTGTCAACATCATGGAGTTCGTCAAGGCGTACAACGCCGCGACGGAGTCCCAGCGCGGCAACGTCATCCCCGTCGAGATCACCATCTACGAGGATCGCACGTTCACCTTCATCACGAAGACCCCGCCCGCCGCCGAGCTGATCAAGAAGGCCGCCGGAATCCAGTCGGGCTCGGACAGCCCGCTGAAGAACAAGGTGGGCAAGCTCACCAAGGACCAGGTGCGCGAGATCGCCACGATGAAGCTGCCGGACCTCAACGCCAACGACGTTGACGCCGCCTGCAAGATCGTGGAGGGCACCGCCCGCTCCATGGGCGTCACCGTCGAGTGACGCACCCCCTGGCAGGGAGCCCACTCCCACACCAGAACTGGTGGATCAGCCTGCGAGGCTGACGACAAAGAACGGAACCAGAGATGAAGCACAGCAAGGCTTACAAGGCCGCCGCCGAAAAGCGCGACGGCTCCCAGCTGTACACCCCCGAGGCGGCGGTGAAGCTGGTCAAGGAAATGGCTTCGGCCAAGTTCGACGAGACCATCGAGGTGGCGGTGCGTCTCGGCGTGGATCCCCGCAAGGCGGATCAGATGGTGCGTGGCACGGTCAACCTTCCCAACGGCACTGGCAAGACGGCTCGGGTCCTCGTCTTCGCCTCCGGTGAGAAGGCCGAGGCCGCGATCGCAGCGGGCGCCGACGAGGTCGGCGTCGACGATCTCGTCGAGAAGATCTCCGGCGGCTACCTCGATTTCGATGCCGTCGTCGCCACCCCCGACATGATGGGCAAGGTCGGCCGGCTGGGCCGTATCCTCGGCCCGCGTGGACTGATGCCGAACCCGAAGACCGGCACCGTCACCATGGATGTGGCCAAGGCCGTCTCCGACATCAAGGGCGGCAAGATCGAGTTCCGCGTGGATCGGCACGCGAACCTGCAGTTCATCATCGGCAAGGCCTCGTTCACCGAGCAGCAGCTCGTCGAGAACTACTTCGCGGCGCTGGAGGAGATCCTGCGTCTCAAGCCGGCCGCTTCCAAGGGCCGCTACGTGAAGAAGGTCGCGTTCTCCGCCACCATGTCGCCCAGCGTCCTGGTCGACGGTACGGTCACCAAACCGGCCGAGTGAGCCACTGACGACGAAGGGGCGGGCACCATCCGGTGTCCGCCCCTTCGTCGTCGCCCGGGCAGGAAATGAGCGGGCCGGGAAGGTCAGGGTGAGATCCCGGGGCGGACAGTTGGCCGCCACGCCTGCCCAGCAGCTCACGAAAGCCGCTGCCCTCCGCTTCCAAGGAGGCAGGCAGCTCACCCACGGCCCGTTCGACCACGCGGGTCTGACTCAGCCCCGTCCGGGCGGCGGCCCGACGGACCAGGTCGTGGACGTGCTCGTCCTTGATGTTCAAACTCACACAACAGTTCTACCTTCCCGGAGTAAAATTCCACTCTCCCGGGTTGGTTGGTTCATGAGCTGCTGGGGCGGCGCTCCCGGGAGGCTGATCGAACCGCTCTGCGAGTTGTTGGTGATGGATGCCCCGGTCGGCGTTTTCCTTTCGGGGCAGGTCCGGGCGATGTGTGGGCGCATGTTGGGCAGTCCGGGTCGCGGGTATCAGGGTCAGATCTTGCCGTAGCGCTGCTGGAACTTCTCGACGCGTCCCGTGATGCTGAGCCTGCGCGCCTTGCCCGTGTAGAAGGGGTGGCTGTCGGCGGTTATCTCCACGTCGACCAGGGGATAGGTGTTCCCGTCGCTCCACTCGATCGTCTGCTTGGAGGTCATCGTTGAACGGATCAGATACATGGTCCGGGTGGTGATGTCGCGGAAGACGACGGGGTGGTAGTCGGGGTGGATGCCTGGTTTCATCGTGGGCCTTCCGGGGCGGATTGGAACTTTGATTGCAACTCATTATCATTATCGGCGAATGTTCGTGCAACCCGAGGAGTCCCATGTCGCGTCACTGCCAGGTCACGGGGGCCGCGCCCGGTTTCGGGCACAACGTCCCCTGGTCGAAGAAGAAGACCAACCGCCGTTTCAACGTCAACGTCCAGACAAAGCGTTACTGGGTGCCGTCGCTGGGGCGAAGGGTCAGGCTCACGGTCTCCGCCAAGGGCATCAAGGTGATTGACGCCCGAGGCATCGACGCGGTGGTCGCGGACCTCATCGCCCAGGGAAGGAAGCTCTGAGATGGCCAAGAAAAACGACCTGCGTCCGCTGATCAAGCTGCGCTCCACCGCGGGAACCGGCTACACCTATGTGACCCGGAAGAACCGCCGCAACGACCCCGATCGGCTCTCGCTGCGCAAGTACGACCCCATCATCCGGCGCCACGTCGAGTTCAAGGAAACCCGCTGACGGCCAGGCGCTCCAGGATCACCCAGCCCGAACGGCGCAGGCGGATCGCTGCCCAGCAGGGGAGAAACGGTTCGCGCTCAAGGCCGTGATTGCCTGTCCCGCCACCGGACCACCTCGCATCGTGACGTGTTGTTTCCCGTTCCCCGGCGCAGGGCTTCAGCGCCACAGGGCCGAGAGAGGCAGCGCCCACAGATCGTCGCCGAAGCTGGCGGGGCGGTCAATGGGCGCGAGAACCACGCCCCTTGTCAGGCGGGGGCCGAGTTTGTCCTTCAGGAATCGCAGCCCGGTGAGGTGAGAGCCCGTGACGGTTCGGCTGGCCTTGACCTCGATAGCGATCAGTCGCGAATCGTCGACCTCCAGGACGAAATCGACCTCCTTCTGGTTGCGGTCACGGTAGTGGTGGATGCGGTATCGGCTCCTGCTCCACTGCTGCTGGGCGTGCAGCTCACCGGCGACGAACCCCTCCGTCAGGGCCCCGAGCTGCTGCATGCCGTGCGGGATCGTAGTCAGGGCGGCCGGAGACGCGTCGCACAACCATGCGGCCAGCCCGGAGTCCAGCACGGAAACCTTCGCTCGTCCGATCTCTCGTTTCGTGAGGTTGGTCTCCCACGGTCTCACGTGCAGGATGAGGAACAGCCTGGCCAACACGTCCAGGTAACTCGTCACCGACGATGCCGCGAGCCCCGCATCCTGGGCCAGACGCGCCTTGACCAGTTCACCGGACTGGTGGGCGGCGAGCAGGCGGAGCACCGTGAGCAGACGTTCAGGGGTGAGGCGAGAGCCATCAGCGAGGGCGTCGACGCGGACCAGCCGCTCGACGTAGTTGCGGTACCACTCCGCCCGCAGCCGTGGTTTGGCGTTGTGAACCGCAGGGAAACCACCTGCTGTCAGAAGATGTGCAAGGCCGGCGTGGGTCAGTGGCTCAGCGGAAGCCGGGAAGTCGTGAACTCCCGTGGCCTCGAGCAGTCTGTCAACCAGTGTTCCCGACGCAGTTGTGCCCCGGATCTCGGTCTGGGTCAGCGGGCACACGGTCACCGACAGTGCGCGTCCGGCGAGTGAATCCTTGTCGCCACGTACCCGCGCGAAATCCGATGATCCCGTGAGGATGAAGCGACCTGGTCGACGATCGGCGTCAACGTTGGCCTTGATCGCCAGAGACAACGAAGGCAGGCGCTGGAACTCATCGATGATGAGGACACCATCACCTGCTTGAGCGGCGAATCCCACCGGATCGTTCCGGGCGTAGTCCAAGGTCTGGGGGTCGTCGAGGTTCACCGTGATGGCGTTTGGCCGCAACATCAGCGCCAGAGTTGACTTGCCCGTCTGCCTGGCCCCTTCCACGACCAGGACCGGGCTGAAGCCGAGGAGTTCCTCAGCCCATGGCTGGATGGCTCGTTCAATCAGCCGCGACATGGAGGAAGCCTATCCGAGAGGCGGCGAAACCGCAGATTTGCTGTGATGCAGGTCGTCGTTTCGCTGTGATCGATCCCGCAGGTTTGCTGGCCTTTGTGCATCGTTTCGGCAGGTTCGCGGTGGCTGGCGAGAAACTGGTCCGGCGTCGTGGTCGGGAGGGGCGGGGCAGGTGCTCGGGTTGGAGACGTGATGCGGTGGGCCTATGGCCCGAGCAGCGCAAGGGGGATCACCGCCACACCGTCTTTCCGCCGGTAGGCGGTGGTTCCCGTTGTGAGGATCACCAGATCGGACACGTCCTCGGGCATCCGGGAACGCAGCCAGATGAGGTGTTGAACATCCGGGTCCGTCACCGAGGCGGCCAGTTTCACCTCAATGGCGACGATGCGCCCGTCGCGGGTCTCGGCGATCAGGTCGATCTCGTGATCGCCGTTGCGGGTGCGCAGATGGCCCACGCGGGCCCGTGCCGCCTCGGCGGCCACCCGTACGGTGAGGGTGGCGAGGGCCTCGAACAAGGGGCCGGCGAGGTGGGAGTGGCGAGGAGTGGTCATGGAGGAGGCGGTCGCGCCCAGCAGCGAGGCCGCCAGGGCGGGATCGGCCAGTTGGTGTTTCGGCGCCTGCTGCAATCTGGTGAAGGGGTTGCGGCTGGGGCTCCAACCAGGAACCGGGTCGAGCAGCCGGAGCCGGGTGAGGTGATCACGGTAGGTCTGGGTGGTGTCCCGGGTCGGTTGTTGGCCGTCGCCGCAGGTGGTGGTGTCAAGAAGCTTGGAGTAGCTGGTGGTGGTCGAGGATGCGGCGGCGTATGCCGCGAGCCAGCGGCGCAGCGTTTCGGGCCGGCGCACGCCATAGCCCAGATCCGGCAGGTCGCGATCAATCACGCGCTGGATGTAGGTGGTGAGTTGTTCGGTTCGCAGGTCGGGGCCAAGACCCATGATGCCGGGAAACCCGCTTGCCTCGATGGCGCCCAGATAGTCCGCCAGGCAATACGACGTGTGGCCTTCGATCTCAGCCGAGCAGGGTCGTTCTGCCGTCAGCAGGGAAGCGAGTGAGACGGTGGGGGTGAGCTGCCCGCGTTCGTGAAGGGCCATGGGGCGCATGCGCAGCGACAGGATGCGCCCTGCGCCGCTGTGGGTCCCCTGCGCCGTGGTGGGGGTGGCGGATCCGGTGAGCAGGAAGCTGCCCGGACCTGCTCCGTTGTCCACCTCCCTGCGCACGAGATCCCAGACCTCGGGCATCCGGGACCATTCATCGAGCAGCGTCGTTCCCGGCCGGCGGATTCCGTCGGGATCGGCCTCGACGAGGGCGCGTTGGTCCGGGCGATCCAAGAGGAAAACCTTCGTGGCGCGCTGAAGTGCCGTGCCGGTCTTCCCAACCCCTTTCGCCCCATCCAGCGCAATGGCGGGCGCTTGGGGGAGGAATGTGTCCAGCAGCTCGTCCACGGTGCGGCGAAGATACATGACCACCCTTACTCGACATCCAGCAGGCAATCTAGTCGACATCCAGCAGGCGATCCAGTCGACATCCAGCAGGCGATCCAGTCGACATCCAGCAGGCGATCCAGTCGACATCCAGCAGGGTGATGTTCTTTGGGCACGTGATGCCGGACCGCTGGAGGCGTATCGGGGTACGTCAGGTCAAGCCGGAGGATGGATCGTGGAATGTGGTGACGCCGTCAGAGGTTCGTTGTGTCGGTGGCGCAGACGCGGAGGCGATGCCCGTCGGGATCGGTGGCGACGAAGGTGTAGCCGAAGGCGAGCTCGGTGGGTTCCAGGGCCATGGGGAAGCCGAGCTCACTCCAGGAGCGGTGAATGCGGTCGACATCGTCGCGGGTGGCGTGGCTCATGGACAGTTCGACGCTGCCCGGGGCACCCACGGCCGCCGGATCGATGTCGTCGCGGGCCTGCAGGCCGAGGGTGACATCCTTGGTCAGGGCGAAGACCGAGAAGCCTTCGAAGGTTTCGACGGGCTCCTTTCCAAGGGCATGGCGATAGAACGCGGTGCTGGTATCCACGTCCTCGACGTAGAGGATGATGCTGGTGGGGGTGAAGACTGTCATGAGAGATTTCCTTGTCGCTCGGAATCTGGCCTGTCACATGAGAAGGTACGGGCCGTGGATGACATCTCCTGTCATGTTTGTGTGACAACCTCGGACTCATGAGAGCAGATCGGTTGCTGTCGATGATCTGGCTGTTGCGTGCCAACGGCGGTCTCTCGACCAAGGAACTGGCGCAACGACTGGAGGTCTCGCGACGCACGATCCTAAGAGACGTGGAGGCGCTGTCGGCTGCCGGGGTCCCGGTGTACTGCCAGCGCGGTCCCGGGGGCGGGGTCAGGTTGCTGCCGGGGTACCGCACCGATGTGACCGCGTTGAGCGGGGATGAGAGCAGGGCGCTTTTCGCGGCGCTCTCGTCGTGGGGTGCGGACGCGATGGGATTGAGTGCGGCCTTTGCGTCGGGGATTCGCAAGCTACTCGCTGCTGTCCCGGATGCCCATCGCAACCGGACGGCGGCCGTGGCGTCGCGGATCGTGATTGACCCGAACGGTTGGCTGCCCCAACCTGATGCCCTGCAACCCGGTGAGGCGTTCGCGACGGTGCAGGCAGCCGTGTTCGCGCGGGAGAAGGTGCGTCTCGAATACCGGTCGTCCCGGGCGGTCGTACAGGACCTGGTGGTGGAGCCGCATGGTCTGGTGAGCGCGGGCAATGACTGGTACCTGTGCGCAACCAGTGACGAGTGCGTGCGATTCTTCAAGGTGGCTCGCATTCGGACCGCCACCCTGCTCGCAACGCCCTGCACGGACGATGCAGTGGATGTTGCCGCGGCCTGGAAGCGGCATCGTGCCCGCTTCCTCGAGCGGTTCACCCCGGTGGTCGTGACCGGGTGGCTCCGGGTGGATCGGTGGGAGGATGCCCGGGAGTGGGCCATCCGTGTCGACGAAACCGAACTGGGTGACGATCCGCCCGCGGGGAAGTGGCGTCCCGCGAGTCTGGAGTTCATGGATGATCTCCACGCGCTCACGATCCTGCTTCGCCTTGGCCCCGGCATCCGCGTCGAGGCGCCGACCGAGATCAGGACCAGGCTGCTGAGCCACCTCGACCGGATCACGGAGCTCTACCATCGCTGAGCCGCTCGTGAGATGTCCGTGCCGGGGCCTCGTCGCGGGGGTTGCTCACTGTGCCTCTGCGCCTCGGGGAACAAGGCTCTCGTTTTCCGGCCGGGGTCCCGAAACAAATTCGATCGAAAGATGTGACGTAAAAGGTTGCCGTTGGGGATCCGCGCTGTAATGATTGAAGCGGAGATCGCCCGACGAAAAGTAGCGCAGGCGGCTGGGCGGCAGGGTCGTCGGACCAGCGAGGTGACCTCTTGTTCGAGAAGGCGAACACCAGAACTTTCGAACCCAGTGCAAGGAGGCAAAATGAAGGGCTACGCGATGCTCAGGATCGGTGAGGCCGGGTGGATCGAGAAGGAGGACCCGAAGTGTGGGCCGATGGACGCGATCTGCCGCCCGATCGCCCTGGCTCCGTGCTCCTCCGACATCCACACCGTCTACGAGGGCGGCGTGGGGGAACGCCACAACATGATGCTCGGCCACGAGGCGGTCGGTGAGGTCGTCGAGGTGGGACCCATGGTCAAGGACTTCAAGGTTGGCGATCAGGTCATCATCCCCGCCATCACCCCCGACTGGTCCTCGGTGGCCGCCCAGGAGAGCTACGCCATGCACTCCGGTGTTCCGCTCGGCGGATGGAAGTTCTCCAACACCAAAGACGGTGTCTTCGCCGAACTGATCCACGTCAACGACGCCGACGGAAACCTGGCGCTCCTGCCGGAGGGGATTTCCCCCGAGGTCGGCGCGATGCTGTCCGACATGGTCACCACCGGGCTTCACGGGGCCGAACTCGCCAACATCGAACCCGGCGATGTCGTCGCGGTCATCGGCATCGGTCCGGTGGGCCTGATGTCCGTGGCGAGCGCCTCCGTTCTCGGTGCGGGCCGTCTGTTCGCCGTCGGTTCGCGCCCCAAGTGCATCGAGGTGGCCCAGGAATACGGCGCCACCGACATCATCAACTACCGCGAGGGTGGGATCGTGGAGCAGATCATGGAGGCCACCAAGGGTCAGGGCGTCAACCGGGTCATCGTCGCCGGGGGAGACCTCGACACCTTCCAGCAGGCCTTCGACATCCTGAAGGTGGGCGGTCGGGTCGCGAACGTCAACTACCTGGGAGAGGGTGAGAACATCAAGATCAGCCGCGAGTCGACCTTGGTGGGCATGGGCCACAAACACTTCGTCGGTGGCCTCACCCCCGGCGGTCGTA
Source organism: Arachnia sp. (assembly GCF_057238465.1). Classification (NCBI taxonomy): domain Bacteria; kingdom Bacillati; phylum Actinomycetota; class Actinomycetes; order Propionibacteriales; family Propionibacteriaceae; genus Arachnia; species Arachnia sp. Next base: position 122,952 of record NZ_DBHHFZ010000009.1, on the reverse strand, counting down.
ACCGCATGGACAGGATGGCCAACCTCGTCCTGGCCGGGCGCATCCACCCCGAGAAGATGATCACCCACCGCTTCACCGGGATCGAACACGTCGAAGACGGCGTGGAACTCATGCGCACCAAACCGCGCGACCTCATCAAACCCGTCATCCTGGTGTGAGGAACCCGCCCCGGCGGGGCTTCCCGAAACCCATCGATCCAAGCCATTGGTCTCCCGGGCGAACAAGCTCGGGGGACCATCCCGGGAACCGGGAAACGGGCCCTGGGGCGGGACCCCGAAACCCGGTTGGGCCGACCCACTGAAGCTTGTGGGTCGGCCCAACCGGTCTCCGGGGACAGCGGCCTGTCAGGGGGTGCGGTTACCTGCGGCGTAGGGGGCCTCCGGGCAGATGTCCAGGACCTCCCGTTCAGGTCCGATCAGGGCTTTCTCGTGCTGGCAGCGCCAGCGGCTGTCCTCCTGGACGCCCGGGACGGTGTGACCGTCGTCGATCACGTCACCCTCGCGCATCAGGTAGATACCGGTGTTGTACAGCAGCCTCGAGACCTCATCCGGATCGAGCCCCCGGAAATGGCACTGGAGATCGGGCACCCCGAAGATGCCCAGCCCGCGGGTGTCCATGAGGGAATCGTCGTCGCTGTTGCTGATCCTGAACAACCGCACGTTGAAGAAGCCGTAGTAGGTGTAGCCCTCGCGCTGGACCTCCAGCCAGCGGCGGGGCTCGAAAAAGGCGTCGGCCGCGCTGGAGTACAGCGCGATCGGGTCGGTGAGCTCCACCAGGGCCGAGGTGAGGGCGCGGAACAACCGCAGCCGGTCCTCGAATGCCAGGGCACGGGCCAGGAACTCGAAGGTGGACAGGATGTGACGGCCCCGGGACAGCACGTCCTTGATGTCGGGGAAGTCCCAGCACTGCTGGAGCGCCGTCTCGTAGTCGGCGAGATCGGAGAGGTCCTTGGATGCGTTGAGGAAGGCCTGCGCCGGAACTCCCGACCGGTCCTCGTAGTCGAAACGGTGCTCGGGGAAGGCGAAGAAGACGGGAGGTTCGCCGTCGCCGATGATGTCCGTGGGGCCGAACTCGCGGGACAGGTACTCGCGCCAGGCGCCCACGTCGATGGCCGGTGGGGTCGCGTAGATGCCATTCATGACGAACGGGTCGGGTGGAAAGCGGGGAGATTCCTGCATGACTCCTTCTTAACAGACGAAGGGGCCCGGGGTGTGGCGAGTCCTTCTGGTTGAAACCGCTAGCATGCTGCCCCGATCGGAAGGAACCCCATGCTTGTCGACCACATCGTCGTATCCCGCAAGTCGATCAAGAGCAGCGACGTGTACGCAGTCATCGAATCCAACATCTCCGTGGTCAACTACCTGCTCGAAGAGGGCGCGGAACCCGACGAGCTGAGTCCCGACGCGCTCGGCTCCTACTACGTCGACTACTACCTGGCGGAGGTCTTGAACGGAGGGATCTCGCAGTTCATGTTCAACTGCTGCGGTGAGCACCAGGTCCTCGACCACATCACCCACGCCCTGCCCCTGCTCGGCGCCACCGGGCACGCCGAGCTGTTCTCAGAGGCGCGGGCCAGGTGGGATGCCATGGATGCAGAGGAAAAACAGGCGTTCTTCGACGGGGGGCTCTTCGGGTCCGCGGATCCCTTCGAGGAACTTTCCGACAGGTTCTACGAACTCAACGGCTCCGAGGACCTGATTGAACTGAACTCCGCTTTCATCAGGAACCATCCCAACTTGGAGGTGATCCGGTTGAAGCATCTGGAGGCTCACCTGGCCGGAATCATCCGGACCATCCCGGACCTGGCGGCCCGGCTCGCGGAACGGGAACGGTTCGCCGAGGAGAACAAACCCCGCTACGCCCGGGTCATCGATGTCATCTGCGAGGAACAGGGAATGGAACTGGCCCACATCACCGCCGGGGATCCGGGCTTCATCCACGAGGGTGAGGAGCGGGTGGCCTGGCATTTCCTCACCGATCAGGGGCATTGCTCGATGGTGGACCTGGGGGAGCGGGCGGTGGTGTTCGACGATGACGGCAAGGAGGTCGCCGTGGTCGACATCTCCCGGGTCCCGGCCGGGTGAGCGCCTTCTTCCCCGGGAGCATCGTCGCCATGAGCGAATTTCCCCGGAACCCGGCCGGGTGAGGGGCTCAGGGCGGGCACTGTCGGCCGCTGATCGGGGGAGCAGCGCTCACCGCGGCACGGCCCGGGCGGCAACCCGCCCCCGGTCGAACTCGAAGACCCGGTCCGCCGAGTCGAGGTGCTCCAGGCGGTGCGTGATCTCGATAACGGTCAACCCGGGGAGGTCGCGTTCCAGATTGGCCCGGATGCGGGCCTCCAGGCCGGTGTTCAGGTTGGCCGTGAACTCGTCCAGCACCAGCACCCGCGGCTTCACCAGCAGTGCCCTGGCCAGGCAGAGGCGTTGCAGCTGCCCGCCCGAGAGTTCCCGCCCGTCGCGGCCCGTCCGGGTCGCAAGGTCCTGCGGCATGGCCCGTACCTCGTCGGCCAGCTCGGCGACCGCCAGGGCGTGCCACAGGTCCTCGTCAGTGGCGTCGGGGGCGCCCAGCCGCAGGTTCTCGGCGATGGTGGCATCCAGTACCTGCCCGCGCTGCGGCACCAGGACGATGGCGCGGCGCAGGGAATCGAGGGTGTATTCGCGCACGGAGGTGCCGTCGATCAGGATGTCGCCGCCGGTCAACTCGTCGTAGCGGAGTAGCAGCTGCGCGGCCGTCGACTTGCCCGACCCGCTGGCACCGACGAACACCGTCCGTCCGCCCGGGGTCGCGGTCACCGAGACCCCCGACAGCGCCAGGTTGCCGGGCAGGGCACCCGGGTAGCGGTAGTCGACGTCGCGCCACTCGATGCTCGGCGGTGCCTCCAGGCGCAGCTCCCGCGGACCGTCCGAAACCGCCTCGGGTGTGTGGCACAGCTCCCAGAGTCGCCTGGCCGCGCTCAGCGAGTGATCGAGGTATCCGACGGCGTCCTCCACGCCCCGCGGCCCCTCGAACAGCCGCAGTGACGCCGCCGCCAGGGCTGCCACCAGCAGCGGATCGAGCTGCGCCGAGATCCCGGTCCACATGATCGAGGCAGCCGAGACCAGGGTCAGTGCCAGGTTCGCGCCGCGCCGCAGACCCTTGAAGACCAGCGGGGGCATCGCCGCATCGCGCACCCGGGAGCCGAGTTCGTCGAGTTCCTCGATCCGGCTGCGCTGGTGGCCGTAGGAGAGGACCTCGTCGATCCCGTAGACCGAGTCGGTGGCGTGCGCGGTCAGCTGCCCGCGCAGCCGCAGCCCCTCCGCGGTCGAGCGGAGCGACCGCCGCAACCCCACGAACGGCACCACCAGCAGGGCGACCGCGACGCAGACCGCCGGGATCGCGACCAGGCCCCAGCCTGCCAGCGAGCCCACCGTAACCAGGGCGGCGGTCGGCACCACGAAGGCCGACACCAGCGGCGCGAAGGTGTGGGCGTAGACCACCTCGATGCGGTCCACGTCGCGGGTCAGCGTCGGCAACAGGTCACCGGAACGGTTCCGGAGCACCACGGCCGGCGCCTTCGGCCACAGCGACGCGAAGGCGTGACCGCGCAGCAGTTCCAGGGCCTTGAAGGCGACGTAGTGGCCCGTGAACTGTTCCGCGTAGTAGGCCAGCGCCTTGGCCAGCGCGACCACCACTATCCAGAGCAGCAGCCCACCGATGGGGTGGCCGGATGCGAAGGACGCCACCATCAGCCCGGCCAGCCCGAACAACACCAGTTCGAGACTCAGGTTGATGCAGCGCAGCACTGAGGAAACCAGCAGCGGCGGGTGAACCGGACGGGTGATGCCGGTCAGCCAACGGATCAGTCCAAGGGTGTTCGGGGTCTTCATCGGGCAACCGCCGTTTCAAGAGGTAGCAGGACGCCGTCGCGCAGTTCGTGGGCCGCGTCGGCGATGGAGAGGAGGGAACGGCGGTGGGTGACCATGAGCACCGTCCATTCGGGGCCGATCTCGGCCAGGGCGGCGATGATGGCCGCCTCCGAGACCACGTCAACCTGGCTGGTCGGTTCGTCCAGCAGGAGGATGCGGCGACCCGACAGGAAGGCCCGGGCCAGGGACAGGCGCTGCGCCTGCCCGCCCGAGATCAGCTGACCGCGCTCGCCGACGTCGGAATCCAGGCCCTGCGGCATCCGCTCCACCTCATCGGCCACGTGGGCGCGGCGCAGGGCCTCCCACAGCTCCTCGTCGGTGGCCTCGGGGTTCGCGATGCGCAGGTTGTCGGCGACAGTGCCCGAGAACAGCCATGTGGACTGCGCGACGCAGGCCGAGATGCGGCAGACCTGTTCCGGTTCGAGCGACCCCAGGTCCCGGCCGTCGAGCACGACCGTTCCCTGCTGGGCGGGAAGGGTACCGCGGAGCAGCGACAGCAGCGTCGATTTCCCCGCCCCGGAAGGCCCCATGATCGCCACCTTGGCCCCGTACGGCACCTCGAGGTCGAGGCCGTTCAGGACGGGTCCGCGACCGTAGTCGTGGTGGACGCATCGCAGGCTGATGGCGGATTCGGTCGGTGCGGTTCCGGAGGTCGCGGTGGGACGCTCGGCGGAGACGTGCGACAGCTGCTGCCCGATGGCGCGCTGCGAGGCCAACCCACCCATGCCGATGTAGAAGAACCCGGCCACCTGCACCAGGGGCTCCAGCATCAGGGTCAGCAGCAGGGCCACCGCGAGGCCCTGCCCCGGCGTGATCGCGCCCGACGCGAGGCGGGAGCCGATCAGGTGCACGGACCAGCAGATCAGCAGCAGTGAGAAGGCTCCGTCGAGGACGATGATCACCACCTGGTTGCCCGCCAGCAACCGCATGATGGCCCGGCGGTTGGTCTCACCCTGGGCACGCAGCCGCTCCTCGGTTCGGCTGCCCGCGTTCAGCAGGCGGATGGGGATCAGGTTGCGCAAAGCGTCCAGGTACTGCACGGCCAGGCGGCCGCGTTCCTTGCGGGAGGTCGCCGAGACCTTGCGGAACAGGCGCATGAATCCCCAGATCGCCAGGGGAACCAGGGGGCAGGCTGCCATGATCCCGAGACCCAGCAGCGGATCCAGGGAGGTGACATAGGTCAGGGTGAGGAAGGGAATGGCCAGCGCCGCGAGGGTGGAGCCCAGGTAGACCTGGCGGTACTCGGACATGCGCTCCGCGTTGTCGGTCATGAGGGTCACCAGCTGGGCGGGGGAGGGCCTGCTGGCGGGTACGGGGCGACGGTGTCCGCGGCCGCGCCACGGCCGCAGCCCGGGGGCCGCGTGGGCCGCCGACGTGGCGGAATCGTTGGCCGGGGCGTCGGGACGCACTGCGGCACGGAAATGGGCATCCAGCAACCGGGTCCTGAGACGGCGTTCCTCCTGGCGGGCCGACCACCCGCCGAGCAGCACCTCGGCGAAGGCGCAGCAGGCTGCCACCAGGGCGGTCACCCCGGCCCACAGCCAGCTGGCTGCATCCACGGTCCGGCCCCCGAGCGCGTCTCCCCAGGCCTGCCCGATGATCACGAGGGTCGTTCCCGTGAACGCCGCGGAGCCGACCCGAAGGGCGCCGACGAGCCGCGTCGCACGCCTACCGGATTTCGATACGGATACGTTGCCCATTTCACGTTCCTTAGGCACGCTTAACCTCCTGCAACATGGTGTCTCAAAGATAGCTGATGTGGCCGCCCGTGCCAATCCTCTGGAGTGTCCGGGACCTTGGGAGGTGCGCGGACGGGAACCCGGCTGCCGTGCGGGCGGTGGTGATGCGCGCTTCGGGAGTCGCAGGGATGGGATTCCCTGGTGGGATGGGTGACCCGGAATGCCGGTGAACCGGGGTGCCGGAGCGGGTGACGGGCGTCCGGGGCCTGCGGCCGGCCCGGTTGCCTTCTGCTCGGTGCGGGCTTCGAGGGGCGGATTTGTGACCCGCTGGATTGTCGCCTAGAATTCCCCGAGCCGAAGACCGCAGGTGACGCAAGTCTCAATTCCTCCGCATGGGGGAGCCCGCGCAGGTGACCGCAAGCCAGCAGGCATCGTTCCTGCCCGCCCCGCGCCACCGGCGTCGGGGTTTCTTTCATCTTCTGGGGTCGAGGGCGACAACAGTTATGGAAGGAGACCCAATGGCGAGGCCGGAAAAGGCTGCCAAGGTTTCGGAGCTGGGACAGAAGTTCACGGACTCCGCGGCCGTGGTGCTGACCGAGTACCGTGGTCTCACCGTCAAGGACCTGCAGGATCTGCGCAGGTCCCTCGGTGATGGTGCCACCTACGCCGTTGCGAAGAACACCCTGGCCCTGCTCGCGGCCAGGGAAGTGGGCATCGAGGGCATCGAGTCGACGCTCGTCGGCCCCACCGCGTTCGCCTTCATCACCGGCGACATCGCCAAGGTGACCAAGGGGCTGCGCGACTTCGCGAAGGCACATCCGTTCCTGGTTATCAAGGGAGGCGTTCTCGAGGGTAGGTTCCTCGACGCCAAGGCGGTTCTCAAACTCGCCGACCTCGAGTCCCGCGAGGTCCTGCTGTCCAAGATGGCTGGCGCCATGAAGGGCAGCCTCGCGAAGGCCGCCGGCACTCTGGCAGCTCCGCTGTCGAAGAGTGCCCGCCTGCTCGGTGCGCTGCAGAGCGCCGCCGAGGAGAACCCGAACCTGATCGGTGGAGCCGGCTCGGCGCCTGCCACCGAAACCAAGAACGAGGACGCCGCCGCTGGCGACGTCACCCCGGCCGAAGAGGCCTGAGCAGCAGCCGCTGCGGAAAAGAAATCCGTCGCAGCTTGACTGCTTGCGATGCTTGATCGAAAGGAACGCCCATCATGGCGAAGCTCACCAAGGAAGAGCTCCTTGACGCCTTCAAGGAGATGACCCTCATCGAACTGTCCGAGTTCGTGAAGCTGTTCGAGGAGACCTTCGACGTCACCGCCGCTGCCCCGGTCGCCGTCGCCCAGGCCGCCGCTCCCGCCGCCGGCGGTGGCGACGATGCCGCCGAGGAGGCCGACTCCGGCAAGGTCGATGTCGTCCTCACCTCGGGTGGCGACAAGAAGATCGCCGTCATCAAGGAGGTGCGCGCCCTCACCAGCCTCGGCCTGAAGGAGGCCAAGGACCTGGTGGAGTCCGCTCCGAAGCCCGTCCTCGAGCAGGTCGAGAAGGATGTCGCGGAGAAGGCCAAGGCTGCCCTCGAGGCCGCCGGCGGCTCCGTCGAGCTCAAGTGATCCCGGCCGGGGAACCGGCGTTGATCATCCAGGAGGCCCGCCCCTGCCAGGGGCGGGCCTCCTGTCGTGTGTGTCGCGGGTACGGTCGGGGGATGGGATGTCGATCGGTCTGGGGAGTCGCGGCGGGTCTGTGGGCCGCGGCCGAGATCGTCGAAGCCGTGGCGGCGCGGTGCCTCGCGAGGGGAGCCACCCGGGAGGCCGTGGTGGTGCTTCCCGGTTTCCGCAACGAGAACCCGGCGCGGATCAACCGGTGGCGGGCCGGCGTTGCGCTGCGAACGGCCAGGCACCTGGGGCCGGGCACCCGCATCATCGCCTCGGGCGGGGATCCCGCCGGGGTCGGGGTCGCGGAGGCGGATCTGCTGGCCGCCGAACTCCGTCGCAGGGGATTCACCGGTGAGATCATCACCGAGACGCAGTCGCGGACCACGTGGGAGAACGCCCGACGGGTGTTGCCGCTGCTGGGTTCGGCCAGCTGCATAGCGGTCGCATCCAACCCGTTGCACGGGCTGAAGCTGCGGCTCCACCTCGCGGCCCTGGAACCGGGACTCCGCCAGCGGTTCGTCGCGGCGCAGGACTACCGCCCTCTCGAGCTGGGTCCGCTTCGAGTGCTCTCAACCGTCATCGGGGTGGGGGACCTGCTGCGTCTGCTCCGCGACAGGCACCGGGATCGCTGCGGACGGGAGACCCCCGGACTCACCAGTCGGGTGCTGGGCGGAGGACTCGCGCGCTGGTTCGGATGAGCAGGATCGTCGAGGACACCGGGTCCTGAGCGCGACATCGTCACTCAGGTCGCTACTCGTCCCCTGCCTCGATTCCTGACCTTTCCCATCCCATCACCCTTGCCATCCCATCACCCTTGCCATCCCCTAGCCCTTGCCGTCCCTTCGCCCTTGCCGTCCCTTCGCCCTTGCCGTCCCTTCGCCCTTGCCATCCCGGCTTACCTCTGCCATCTCCCGGCTTATCCTTGCTGTCTCCCGGGCCTGCCCCTGCTGTCTTCTGGCGCGAATCGCGGAGGTTCGACGGTTCAACGTCGCCACCCGACGTTGAACCGTCGAACCTCCGCGATTCACGCTCGTGGGGTGTGGGGCGGGGGCGGTGCGGGTGTGTTTCGGGGGCGGTGCGGATGTGTTTCAGAAGCGGTGTTTGGGAGCATGTTGGTGTTGCCGCGACCGGACGAAGGAGTGGATGAGGCCGTAGAGACGGGGCCACTCGTCGCGGATCTGCGGCCAGGTGACGCGGATGGTGGTATAGCCCAGCAACAGGGCGTTCTGGTCGCGCAGGCGGTCTTTCTCGAACTGTTCGGAGGTGTCGTGGAACTCTTTCCCGTCGGCCTCGATGATGAGGGAGCTTCCCGCCAGCAGGTCAACGCGTCCGATGCCCGGTATCTCCACCTGGGGTGTGCACTGAATCCTCGCGTTGTGCAATCGGAACCGGAGGACGGTCTCCAACGGGGAGTCGCTGCGACCGTCGGCAAGAGCGATCAGTCGCAGGGCCCGTCCGCTCACGGCGGAAGCCCAATCCCGGAGTTGTCCCCGGCCTCGGATTCCTCGTCGCAGGATGCTGTCCAGTACAACCAGGGTGTGCTCGTCCCCGTGGTTCCTGAGGGTGACCTCGAGAGCGGTCTCCAAGGTGTCGACAATCTCGTCGCCGGGTGGCGCCGGGAGGTTGCAGGAACACATCCTTTCCGGGAGTGGACGGGTGCGTTTGCAGTATTCGGAACGCCGCACGTGCAGCAGACGAGTGGGCAACGTGTCGGTTCCGTGATGGGCCAGGGCCGAGAGGCAGGTCAGTGTCGCACCCGCACGAGCTGTATCGATCAAGGTGTCCGGTGTGCCTCGAAGCGCGACTCGACTTCGGTCGATGCGGATCAGGTCACCGGTGGCGAGGGCAGCCTCGTACTCTCGGCGAGTGATACCTGAGCGCAGCACGTCCTGACGGCTGGTGATGCCGAGGTGGGGTTTGGTCCCGTAGAGGTTCATGCCCACATCGTGGGAAGAGAACCCACGGAGGTGACCACCAATCCCCGAAACAGCTGCAGTTGTGGAAAAGGACGTCGCTCGGTGACGGTTGCTCACCCCCGCTCCGTCCCTTCAATGTGGGGTCCTTCTCGAAGTGGGGTCATCCCCGACGTGAGGTCGTCCCCGACGTGAGGTCGTCCCCGACGTGAGGTCTTCCTCGACGTGAGGTCTTCCCCGACGTGAGGTCTTCCTAGACCTGGCGCCGAAGCATGCACGAATCGCTGACATTCGACGTTTCAACGTCGCCACACGACGTTGAAACGTCGAACGTCAGCGATTCCTGCTCGCGGGAAGTGGGGTGTGGGGCGTGGGGAGCGCGGAGTGGGGAGTGGGGTGTGGGAAGTGGGGAGTGGGAATGGAGGCAGGGGTGGGTGGGGCGGACGCCCTTGACGTGGGCGGCTATCATGTTCGTGACGAGGACTGTGCCCGTTGTTTGCGTATCGTCTTGATTCCGTCTATAGTGATTTGTTGCCCTGCTCTGCAATCGTGCCCGTGATTTGACGCGGGTCCTTTGTTGTGCGACGAACCAGCCGCGTTCCCGGAAGGACCGAATCTTGGCCGCCTCGCGCTCTGCGTTGAAGAACACCAATGTCCTCTTGCCCAGTGGTCGGATCTCATTCGCGAAGATCCACGAACCGCTTGAGGTCCCCAACCTGCTCGATCTTCAGATCAACTCCTACAACTGGCTCATCGGAAACGAGGCCTGGCAGGCTGACGTCGAGGAGCGACTGGCCGCAGGCCGTACCGATGTCAACACCCGCTCCGGGCTGGAGGAGATCTTCTCCGAGATCTCTCCCATCGAGGATTTCAACGAGACGATGTCGCTGTCCTTCCGCGACCACCGTTTCGAGGAGCCCAAGCATTCCATCGAGGAGTGCAAGGACCGCGACGTCACCTACGCCGCCCCGCTGTTCGTGACCGCTGAGTTCGTGAACAACGAGACGGGCGAGATCAAGTCGCAGACCGTTTTCATCGGCGACTTCCCGCTGATGACCGACAAGGGCACCTTCATCATCAACGGCACCGAGCGTGTCGTCGTCTCGCAGCTCGTCCGCTCCCCGGGCGTCTACTTCGAGGTCATCCCGGACAAGGGATCCGACAAGGACATCTACTCCTGCAAGGTGATCCCCTCCCGCGGTGCGTGGCTGGAGTTCGAGATCGACAAGCGCGACATGGTCTTCGTGCGTCTCGACCGCAAACGCAAGCAGAACGTAACCGTCCTGCTCAAGGCCCTCGGCTGGAGCGAGGATCGCATCCTCGAGGAGTTCGGTGAATTCGAGTCCATGCGCATGACGCTGGAGAAGGACACCGTCAACACCCAGGACGAGGCGCTGCTGGACATCTACCGCAAGCTGCGTCCCGGCGAACCCCCGGCCCGCGACGCCGCCCAGGCGCTGCTGGAGAACTACTACTTCAACCCGAAGCGCTACGACCTGGCGAAGGTCGGCCGCTACAAGATCAACAAGAAGCTCGGGCTCGACCTGCCGTTCGACAGCCAGGTCCTCACCATGGAGGACATCGTCGCGGCCATCAAGTACGTCGTGGTTCTCCACGAGCACAAGGAGGAGCTGAACGGCCTGCCGGTCGAGGCCGACGACATCGACCACTTCGGCAACCGCCGGCTCCGCACCGTCGGTGAGCTGATCCAGAACCAGCTGCGCACCGGCCTGGGGCGCATGGAGCGCGTCGTCCGCGACCGCATGACCACCCAGGACATCGAGGCCATCACCCCGCAGACCCTCATCAACATCCGCCCCGTGACGGCGGCGTTGAAGGAGTTCTTCGGCACCTCGCAGCTGTCGCAGTTCATGGACCAGAACAACCCGCTCGCGGGGCTGACCCACAAGCGTCGCCTCTTCGCGCTCGGCCCGGGTGGTCTCTCCCGCGACCGCGCGGGCATGGAGGTGCGTGACGTCCACAGCTCGCACTACGGCCGCATGTGCCCGATCGAGACCCCCGAGGGTCCGAACATCGGCCTCATCGGTTCGCTCGCCTCGTTCGCCCGAGTCAATGCCTTCGGGTTCATCGAGACCCCTTACCGGCGCGTCATCGACGGCAAGGTCACCGACCAGATCGACTACCTGACCGCCGACGAGGAGGACCGTTTCTCCATCGCCCAGGCCAACGCGGCCCTGGACGCCGAGGGCCGTCTCGCCGAGGAACGCGTCCTGGTGCGAATCAAGCACGGTGACGTCGACACCATCCCGGCGGCGGACGTCGAATACATGGACGTCTCACCCCGGCAGATGGTCTCGGTGGCCACCGCGCTGATCCCGTTCCTCGAGCACGACGACGCCTCCCGGGCGCTGATGGGCGCCAATATGCAGCGCCAGGCGGTGCCGCTGATCCGCAACGAGGCCCCGTTCGTGGGCACTGGCATGGAGTACCGCGCCGCCGTGGACGTCGGTGACGTGACCCTCGCGAAGAAGGCCGGTGTGGTCTCCTCGGTCACGGCCGACCTCATCGAGGTCGCCAACGACGACGCCACCTACTCCTCGTACCGGCTTGAGAAGTTCGTGCGCTCCAACGCGGGTACCTGCATCAACCAGCGCCCGCTGGTCGCGGCCGGGGACCGCGTCGAGGTCGGCACCCCGCTGGCCGACGGCCCCTGCACCGACCGGGGTGAGCTGGCTCTCGGCAAGAACCTCCTCGTGGCGTTCATGCCGTGGGAGGGCCTCAACTACGAGGACGCCATCATCCTGTCGCAGCGTCTCGTGCAGGACGATGTCCTGACCTCGATCCACATCGAGGAGCACGAGGTCGACGCCCGCGACACGAAACTGGGCGCCGAGGAGATCACCCGCGACATCCCCAACGTCTCCGACGAGATGCTGGCCGACCTCGACGAGCGTGGCATCGTCCGCATCGGCGCCGAGGTCTCGGCCGGCGACATCCTGGTCGGCAAGGTCACCCCGAAGGGCGAGACCGAGCTGACCCCCGAGGAGCGCCTGCTGCGAGCGATCTTCGGGGAGAAGGCCCGTGAGGTCCGCGACACCTCCCTGAAGGTGCCGCACGGCGAATCCGGCACCGTCATCGGGGTGCGGGTCTTCGACACCCGCGACGACGACGAGCTGCCGCCCGGGGTCAACCAGCTGGTTCGGGTCCACGTCGCCCAGAAACGCAAGATCAGCGACGGCGACAAACTCGCCGGCCGCCACGGCAACAAGGGTGTCATCTCGAAGATCCTTCCCGTGGAGGACATGCCCTTCCTGGCCGACGGCACCCCCGTCGACATCGTCCTCAACCCCCTCGGCGTCCCTTCCCGGATGAACATCGGGCAGGTGCTGGAGAACCACCTCGGGTGGATCGCCAAGACCGGCTGGGACATCACGGAGGTCAAGGAGGCCTGGGCGGATCGTCTGCGCGAGGTCGGTCTCGGCCGCGTCGAGGCCGACTCCCGGGTCGCAACCCCCGTCTTCGACGGCGCGGACGAACACGAGATCACCGGTCTGCTGGAGAACTCGCTGACCACCCGCGACGGGGAGCGCCTCATCGACGGCGGCGGCAAGGCCCAGCTGTTCGACGGCCGCTCCGGCGAGCCCTACCCGGAGAAGACCGGTGTCGGCTACATGTACATGCTGAAGCTGCACCACCTGGTCGACGACAAGATCCACGCCCGCTCCACCGGCCCGTACTCGATGATCACCCAGCAGCCGCTGGGCGGCAAGGCGCAGTTCGGTGGCCAGCGTTTCGGCGAGATGGAGGTGTGGGCGCTCGAGGCCTACGGCGCCGCCTGGGCCCTCCAGGAGCTGCTGACAATCAAGTCCGACGACGTTCCCGGCCGTGTGAAGGTCTACGAGGCGATCGTCAAGGGCGAGAACATTCCCGAACCCGGCATTCCCGAGTCCTTCAAGGTGCTCGTCAAGGAGATGCAGTCGCTGTGTCTGAACGTGGAGGTCCTCTCCGGTGACGGCCGCGTCATTGACCTGCGGGACTCGGAGGATGACCTGCGCAACGCCGAGGACTTCGGCATCGATCTCGGGAGGCGTCCCGGAGGCGACCACTTCCTCGACGTCACCGAAGTCTGAGTCTGACTCAGTCAAGCCGGTGACCCGGCACCAGTAAAACCTCAGATTTCAGGCACAGGCACCCGCCGGGGCGGCGGGGGAAAGAGAACCAATGCTGGACGTGAACGTCTACGACAAGCTCTGCATCGGACTGGCGAGCGCCGACCAGATCCGCGAGTGGAGCCACGGTGAGGTCAAGAAGCCCGAGACCATCAACTACCGTACTCTCAAGCCGGAGCGCGACGGCCTCTTCTGCGAGAAGATCTTCGGCCCCACCCGCGACTGGGAATGCTACTGCGGCAAGTACAAGCGGGTTCGTTTCAAGGGCATCATCTGCGAGCGCTGCGGCGTCGAGGTGACCCGCTCCAACGTGCGTCGTGAGCGGATGGGCCACATCGAACTGGCCGCGCCCGTCACCCACATCTGGTACTTCAAGGGCGTCCCCTCGCGCCTCGGGTACCTGCTGGACATCGCTCCGAAGGACCTCGAGAAGGTCATCTACTTCGCCGCGCACATGATCACCAACGTGGACGAGGAGGCCCGCCACCGCGACCTCCCGAGCCTCCAGGCCCGCCACGAGGCCTACATCAAACAGCTCGAGAAGAACCGGGACTCGGAGATCGAGGCCCGCCTGGCCAAGCTGGAGGAGGACCTGGCCCAGCTCGAGTCCGAGGGTGCCAAGGCCGACATCAAACGCAAGGTCTCCGACGGTGCGCAGAAGGAGGCGGGGCAGCTCCGCAACCAGTACCAGCGCCGGATCGACCGCGCCCAGGCGGTGTGGGACCGGTTCAAGTCGCTGAAGGTCCAGGACCTGGAGGGCGACGAGATCCTCTACCGGGACATGAAGCAGCGCTACGGCAAGTACTTCACCGGCTACATGGGTGCCGAGGCCATCAAGAAGCGTCTCGAGACCTTCGACCTGCAGGCCGAGGCCGAGAAGCTGCGTGAGACCATCGCCAACGGCAAGGGCCAGCGCAAGACCCGTGCCCTGAAGCGCCTGAAGGTGGTCGCCGCCTTCCTGAGCGGCAACAACAACCCTGCCGGGATGGTGCTCGACGCCGTTCCCGTCATCCCGCCGGACCTGCGTCCCATGGTGCAGCTCGACGGCGGCCGGTTCGCCACCTCGGATCTCAACGACCTCTACCGGCGCGTCATCAACCGCAACAACCGGCTGAAGCGTCTCCTCGACCTCGGCGCCCCCGAGATCATCGTCAACAACGAGAAGCGCATGCTCCAGGAGGCCGTCGACTCGCTGTTCGACAACGGGCGCCGCGGCCGCCCCGTCACCGGGCCGGGCAACCGTCCGCTGAAGTCGATCTCGGACATGCTGAAGGGCAAGCAGGGCCGGTTCCGCCAGAACCTGCTCGGCAAGCGCGTCGACTACTCGGGTCGTTCCGTGATCGTGGTCGGTCCCCAGCTGAAACTGCACCAGTGCGGCCTGCCGAAGGCCATGGCCCTGGAGCTGTTCAAACCCTTCGTGATGAAACGCCTGGACGACCTCAACCACGCCCAGAACATCAAGGCCGCCAAGCGCATGGTCGAACGTCAGCGTCCCATCGTGTGGGACGTGCTGGAGGAGGTCATCGCCGAGCATCCGGTGCTGCTGAACCGTGCACCAACCCTTCACCGTCTCGGCATCCAGGCCTTCGAGCCGCAGCTGATCGAGGGCAAGGCGATCCAGCTCCACCCGCTCGTCTGTGCGGCCTTCAACGCCGACTTCGACGGCGACCAGATGGCCGTTCACCTGCCGCTGTCCGCCGAGGCCCAGGCCGAGGCGCGGGTGCTGATGCTGTCGACGAACAACATCCTCAAACCGGCTGATGGCCGTCCCGTGACCGTTCCCAGCCACGAGATGATCATCGGCATGTACTGGTTGACGATGCTGCAGGAGCAGGAGAAGGGAGCCGGTCGCGTCTTCTCCTCGGTGGCCGAGGCGATCATGGCCCACGACCGCGGCGACCTGCACGTCGGTGCCCCCATCAAGCTGCGCATCAAGGGCGTCGTTCCCCCGGCCGGGTACGCCGACAAGGTGCGTGCGGACGGGTCGGTCATCCTCGAGACCTCGCTCGGCCGGGCCCTGTTCAACGAGGCCCTGCCCGCGGATTTCCCGTTCGTGAACGAGCGGGTCGGCAAGAAACAGATCGGCCAGATCGTCAACGACCTCGCCGAGCGGTATCCGCTGATCGACACCGTGCGCACCCTCGACGGGTTGAAGGACCTGGGCTTCCAGTGGGGTTCGCGTTCCGGCGTGACCGTCTCCATCGCGGACGTCCAGACCCCGCCCAGCAAGCCGGAAATCCTCGCCGCCTACGACGCCCGGGCCACGAAGATCGACACCTTGTACGAGCGTGGTTCGGTGACGGAGGACGAGCGGCGCCAGGAGCTGATCGAGCTGTGGACCGACGCCACCGCGGAGCTGACGGATGCGATGAAGGAAAACTTCTCGCAGACCAACCCGATCTTCGTGATGGTCAACTCGGGTGCCCGCGGCAACATGACCCAGATGCGCCAGATCGCGGCCATGCGAGGCCTGGTGGCCAACCCGAAGGGCGACATCATCGCCCGGCCCATCAAGTCGAACTTCCGCGAGGGCCTGTCGGTGCTGGAGTACTTCATCTCCACCCACGGTGGCCGTAAGGGACAGGCCGACACCGCGTTGCGGACCGCCGACTCGGGTTACCTGACCCGGCGCCTGGTGGACGTCTCGCAGGACGTCATCATCCGCGAGGAGGACTGCCAGACCGAACGTGGCCTGGTCAAGACCATCGCCCGCTGGACCAAGATCGTCACGGGTGAGGACGGCAAGAAGACCCAGGTGACGGCGGAACCTCTGGAGGAGGGGGCCTCCGTCTCCATCGTTCCCGACGTGGAGACCGCCGTCTACGCCCGCACCGCGGCCACCGACGTCACCGACTCCGAGGGCAATGTGCTCGTGGCGGCGGGCACCGATCTCGGTGATGCCGAGATCGAGCAGCTCGCATCCGTCGGTGTCACCCGGGTCAAGGTCCGCTCCGTGCTGACCTGTGAGGCCGCAACCGGCACCTGCGCCATGTGCTACGGCCGGTCGCTGGCCTCCGGGAAGACCGTGGATGTCGGCGAGGCCGTCGGTATCGTCGCTGCCCAGTCCATCGGTGAGCCCGGCACCCAGCTGACGATGCGTACCTTCCACACCGGTGGTGTGGCCGGTGACGACATCACGCAGGGTCTGCCGCGCGTCGTGGAGCTGTTCGAGGCCCGTCAGCCGAAGGGCAAGGCTCCCATCGCCGAGGCCGATGGTGTCATCCGCATCGAGGACGGCGACCGTAGCCGCAAGATCATCATCGTGCGCGACGACGGCGGCGACGACCTCGAATACCCGGTGGCGCGCCGCACCCGGCTGGAGTTCGAGGACGCCAACGGGGTGCGCGTGGCGATCCGCGACGGGGTGCGCGTGACCATCGGTCAGCAGCTCACCGCCGGTCAGGTGGATCCGCAGGACGTGCTGCGCATCCGGGGTCTGCGCAAGGTCCAGGAGCACCTGGTGGATGAGGTGCAGCGCGTGTACCGCACGCAGGGCGCCCCCATCCACGACAAGCACATCGAGATCATCATCCGTCAGATGCTGCGTCGTGTGACCGTCATCGACTCGGGCGACACCTCGATGATGCCGGGTGAGCTGGTGGACCGGCAGGCCTACGAGGCGGCGAACCGCAAGGCCCTGACCGAGGGCGGGCGTCCCGCGGAGGGCCGGCCGGTGCTGATGGGCATCACCAAGGCGTCCCTCGCGACGGATTCGTGGCTGTCGGCCGCGTCCTTCCAGGAGACGACGAAGGTGCTCACCGACGCCGCCATCCAGGGCAAGTCCGACACCCTCGTCGGTCTGAAGGAGAACGTGATCCTCGGCAAGCTGATCCCGGCCGGCACCGGCCTGGAGCGTTACCGCAACATCCGGGTGGAGCCCACCGCGGATGCGAGGTCGCAGGCCTACACCGTCAGCTACGACCCGTACGACTACTCGTTCAGTTCCGATCTCGACGTTCCCGGCGTTCCGCTGGACGACATCGACTTCGGCGACATCCGCTGACGACGGGGACGAAACGGGGCGGGCGCCGATCGGTGCCCGCCCCGTTCGCACCCCCCGCATGAAACGCCGCGGGGGACCGGGTCCGGTGGCGACCATTTCGTCACTCGTTCCTCTGTTCCGCGTCATTTCAAGTAGAGAAAGGCCACTGGTGAAGGCGGATCTCCTTTCCCGTGGAATCGCCTTCAGGTGCCGCTTTGACCCGGGGGAGCGGGTCGGGTAGTCTGTGAGGGCGTGTCCGCCGCGTGCGGGCACCTTGTGCGTGCCCTGGCATGACCCCGAGGATCCTTGAGTTGCGAAGAAGTCCCGGGTCTGTGCGGAGTTCGCACGGCAGCCGCGCCAGCGATGCTCACGGAAACGGTGACCCGGGATGCTCCTTGGGGACGGCTGCGAGCCAGGGATACCCGTCCAGACAATGAAAGTGATACCAACAGGTGCCAACAATTCAGCAGCTGGTCCGCAAGGGCCGCACCGACAAGGTCAGCAAGAACAAGACCCCTGCCCTCAAGGGTTCTCCGCAGCGTCGTGGTGTCTGCACCCGCGTCTACACCACCACCCCGAAGAAGCCGAACTCCGCCCTGCGCAAGGTCGCGCGTGTCCGCCTGAGCTCCGGCATCGAAGTCACCGCCTACATCCCGGGCGTCGGTCACAACCTGCAGGAGCACTCGATGGTGCTCGTGCGCGGAGGTCGTGTGAAGGACCTGCCCGGTGTCCGTTACAAGATCATCCGCGGCGCCCTCGACACCCAGGGTGTCAAGGGCCGCAAGCAGGCCCGCAGCCGTTACGGCGCGAAGAAGGAGAAGTAATGCCTCGCAAGGGACCCGCGCCCAAGCGCCCCGTCATGGTCGATCCGGTCTACGGCTCCCCGCTGGTGAGCCAGCTCGTCAGCAAGATCCTGCTCGACGGCAAGAAGACCGTGGCCCAGTCCATCGTCTACAACGCCCTCGAGGGCACCCGCGCCAAGACCGGCCAGGACCCCGTCCAGACCCTGAAGCGGGCCCTCGACAACGTCAAGCCCTCCATCGAGGTCAAGTCCCGTCGCGTCGGTGGCGCCACCTATCAGGTGCCGATCGAGGTCAAACCGGGCCGCCAGACCACGCTGGCCATGCGCTGGCTCGTCAGCTTCTCCCGCGCCCGCCGCGAGAAGACCATGACCGAGCGGCTCATGAACGAGATCCTGGACGCGAGCAATGGCCTCGGTGCCTCGGTGAAGCGTCGCGAGGACACCCACAAGATGGCCGAGGCCAACCGCGCCTTCGCCCACTACCGCTGGTGACTTCCACACTGCCCCCGGAGCCGTTCCGGGGGCAGTGGCACGCCCGCAGACGATGCGTCCCTGCGCATCTGACCTGACTTCACACCACAGACCAAGAAGGAAACCTCGTGGCAAAGATTGACCTTTCCAAGGTCCGCAATATCGGCATCATGGCGCACATCGACGCCGGCAAGACCACCACAACCGAGCGCATCCTCTTCTACACCGGCAAGTCCTACAAGATCGGTGAGGTTCACGACGGCGCCGCCACCATGGACTGGATGGAGCAGGAACAGGAACGCGGCATCACCATCACCTCCGCCGCGACCACCGCCTTCTGGCACGACATCCAGGTCAACATCATCGACACCCCGGGACACGTCGACTTCACCGTCGAGGTGGAGCGCTCGCTGCGCGTGCTCGACGGTGCCGTGGCGGTGTTCGACGGTGTCGCGGGCGTGGAGCCGCAGTCGCAGACCGTGTGGCGCCAGGCCACGAAGTACGGTGTGCCGCGCATCTGCTACATCAACAAGCTGGACCGCACGGGTGCTTCCTTCGAACACTGCGTCAAGACCATCCGTGAACGTCTCAACGCCACCCCGGTGCTGCTGCAGCTGCCGATCGGTGCGGAGTCGAACTTCCAGGGCCAGGTGGACCTGGTCACGATGAAGGCGAACATCTGGCCGCTCGAGGTGACCAAACCGGGCCTCGACGACTACGAGGTCACGGACATCCCCGCCGACATGGTGGAGGCCGCCGAACTGGCTCGCGCCGAGATGCTGGAGACCGTCGCCGAGAACGACGACGAGTTCATGGAGCTGTGGCTGGAGGATCCCGACGCGATCACCGTCGAGCAGCTCAAGGCCGCCATCCGCCGCGGCGTGCTGGCCTCCGCCTTCACCGCCGTGGTTTGCGGCACCTCGTTCAAGAACAAGGGCGTGCAGCCGTTGCTGGACGCCGTCGTCGACTACCTGCCCTCGCCGCTGGACGTGCCCGCCATCGAGGGCTTCAAACCGGGCGACGAGTCCGTCGAGATGTCCCGCAAGCCCTCCGAGGACGAGCCGCTGTCGATCCTGGCCTTCAAGGTCGCCGCGGATCCGCACCTGGGCAAGCTGACCTTCATCCGCGTCTACTCCGGTGTCCTGAAAGCCGGCTCGCAGGTGCTGAACGCCACCAAGGGCAAGAAGGAACGCATCGGCAAGATCTACCAGATGCACGCCAACAAGCGTGAGGAGATCGAATCGATCGGCGCGGGCATGATCTGCGCGGTGATGGGCCTGAAGGACACCACCACCGGTGAGACCCTCTGCGATCCCGCAAACCCGATCATCCTGGAGTCGATGGAGTTCCCGAACCCCGTCATCGAGCAGGCCATCGAGCCGAAGTCGAAGTCGGACCAGGAGAAGCTGTCGGTGGCCATCCAGCGGCTCGCCGAGGAGGACCCGACCTTCCGCGTCCACACCGACGAGGAGACCGGTCAGACCATCATCGCCGGCATGGGTGAGCTGCACCTCGAGGTGCTGATCGACCGCATGAAGCGCGAGTTCAAGGTGGAGGCCAACATCGGCAAACCGCAGGTGGCCTACCGCGAGACGCTGCGCCGCAAGGTGGAGAAGGTGGAGTACACCCACAAGAAACAGTCCGGTGGTTCCGGCCAGTTCGGCCGCGTCATCATCGACCTGGAACCCACCGAGGCGGGTTCGGGCTACGAGTTCGTCAACGCCGTCACCGGCGGGCGCATCCCGAAGGAGTACATCCCCGCGGTCGACGCCGGCATCAAGGAGGCCATGCAGTTCGGTGTGCTGGCCGGCTACCCGGTCGAGGACATCAAGGTCACCCTGACCGACGGCGCCTACCACGATGTCGACTCCTCGGAGCTCGCGTTCAAGCTGGCCGGTTCCATGGCCTTCAAGGAGGCCGCCAGGAAGGCCGACCCGGCGATCCTGGAGCCGATGATGGCCGTCGAGGTCACCACCCCCGAGGACTACCTCGGCACCGTGATCGGTGACCTGAACGCCCGCCGCGGCCACGTCCAGTCGATGGACGAGCTGCACGGCAACCGCGTCGTGCGCGCCCTGGTGCCGCTGTCGGAGATGTTCGGCTATGTCGGTGACCTGCGCTCGAAGACCTCGGGCCAGGCCTCCTACTCCATGGAGTTCGACTCCTACGCCGAGACCCCGAAGAACATCTCGGAAGAGATCGTTGCCAAGGCTCGCGGTGGCGAGTGATCCGCTGAGTTGAAACCCCACCGGCCCGGGACCGTCAGGTCCCGGGCCGGTTTGCATCATCCGGTGCGGCCCGCCACGGATCCGGTGGCCGTGGGTCCGGTGGCTGCGCCGCTCTCGCGGCGGGAGTCCTGAAAGGCCCCGCCCGCGCTGGGGCGGGCGGGGCCGAGGAGGGAAAGGGAAGGATCAGTCGACCAGGGTCAGGTCGTCGAGATGGTCCGTCTTGCCGTGTTTCGGGCTGGTCTCCATGCGCCTGGGGGTGTTCCTGGCCCGGGTCAGGGCATCGATGGCGCGGGGATCCCCCAGGTCGGCGGCTTTCTGCAGCCAGTTCTGCGCGACGGCGTGGTCCCCCTGTTCCTGGAGGATCTCGCTGAGCAGCAGCATGCCGTCGGTGTTGCCCAGCAGGGCTGCGCGGAAGAACCACTGGGTGGCCTCGTCGCGCTCCGCGGGGTTGTTGACCAGAAGACCCAGGTTGACCATGGCGTCGGAGCGCCTCTGGGCCGCCGCCATCCGCCACCAACGCGCCGCCTGCGTGTTGTCGCCTCGCCCGTAGGCCTTGAAGCCGAGGTCAATCAGTGTTTCGACGTCCTGTGACATGGGAGGGAGACTAACCGGGTCTGCTTCGGAGCGGGAGGGCAGTGAAACACCCCGAACACGGGGACAAACCACCCAAAAAAGGGTAAAAGTGCTTGTCAGAGCGGGTTTGGGTGGTTTGGGGAGGGGATGCGGTGGTGCCGCCCGGTCGGACAAAAGGAGGACGCGGGAATTTCGCGCGTCGCGCACCGAGGGCAATGCGACAGGAGACCCGGGTTGACCATGGTGTCGGACCCCGTCGGGGCCAGGACAGGCGCACCCCGGCGCTTGGTGGCCCCATCCGCGCTCCCATCGGCCGGCGAGGCAGTCGACACCGCGATGTCCACATCATGGTCACCGCGGCGCCGGGACGGGAGTCAGGCGCCGAGCCCCCAGATCGAGGCCGCGCCCGGTGCAGTGAAGTGGAAGCCGGAGGTGAGCAGCGCCTGGGGGACCGCACGCTGGGAGGCGCCGAGCAGTTCGGCGAGCATGCTGCCGATGCTGCTGGTACCGCCGGCCGCCCCGGTCCTCCCCGCTCGGTCCAGCAGGACCTGGGGAACCACCGCAATCGAGGGTGGGCCGCAGGCGCGGGACAGCAGCCGGTGGAGGTCGCGGTTGCGCAGGGGTTCGGGCGCGGTCAGGTTCACCGGGCCGCAGACGTCGTCGTGCTCGATGGCCCATAGGAGTCCAGCCGCGGCGTCCTCCAGCCCGATCCACGGCTGCCACTGGTCGCCGCGGCCGAGCCGGGCCCCCGCCCCCACCCGGTAGGCGGCGCCGAGGATCCTGCCCAGCCCGCCCGAAGGGCTGACCACCAGGCCCGTGCGGGACTGGACCGTGCGCAGCCCGGCCCGCGCCGCCGGGCCCGCGGCGGCCTCCCAGCGCTGGCACAGCTCGGACAGGAATCCCTCGCCAGGACCGCACGCCTCGGTGAGGACTTCATCCCCCCGGTCCCCGTAGAAGCCGGTGGCCGACCCACTCAGCAGGACCTCGGGCCGCACCGCCGGGGGTAGGGCCGCGGTGACCTGGGCGATGAGGGCGGTGGTGGACAGGCGCGAGGCCGCGAGCGCGCGACGGCGCGCAGGTGTCCAGGGGCGCGGCGCGATCGGGGCGCCCGACAGGCACACCACGGCTCTTGCTCCCTCCAGGGTTCCGGGCGCCAGGAGGTGCTCGGCGGGGGCCCACCAGGCGTGCTCTCTACCGGAGGCATCGACCTCGATGCCCTCCCGCGGCGCCCTGCCCGGTCCGCTGCGGTGGAGGATCCGGATCTTCCAGCCGCTGTCCCGGGCCTTGTCCGCCAGGCGGGATCCGATGAGGCCCGCCCCGGCCACGACGAGCAGCCCCGGGTTGCTGCGCCGGCTGGGCGATGCTGCGGGAATGTCATGAGTGCCCACTGACCCACCTTAGGCCCTCGGCCAGCCTCTGGCCCCGTCTGGGCCCTTGCGCCGGAGGCGGTGATCGACCGGATCGGCGACCTGACGCGCTTCAACGTCGCCGAGGTGTCCGAACTCGCCCACGGCGCCTCGCCCGTAAGCCTTGAAGCCGAGGTCGATCAGTGTTTCGACGTCCTGTGACATGGGATGGCGACTGACCGGGTCTGCTTCGGAGCGGGAGGGCAGTGAAACACCCCAAACGCGGGGACAAACCACTCAAAAAAGAGCAAAAGTGCTTGTCAGAGCGGGTTTGGGTGGTTTGGGGAGGGGGTGGTGGTGCTGTCCGGTCGGACAAAAGGAGGACGCGGGAATTCCGCGCGTCGCGCACCGAGGGCAATGCGACAGGAGGGTTGTGGAAGACCTTGGGGCCGGGTCAGTAACGTTGTCGCATGAGAATTGGAATCACCAGCGACCACGCCGCTCACAATATGCGCATTGATCTGATTCCCCGCTTGAGAGAGCTCGGTTACGACGTGGTGGACTGCGGACCAGCCACGTCCGAGCGCACCGACTACGCGAAATGGGGGGTGCGGCTGGCCAAGGACGTGGCAGCCGCGCGTTTCGATGTCGGTATCGCGATCTGTGGCTCCGGTATTGGCATCTCCATCGCGGCCAACAAGATCAAGGGGATCCGGGCGGCCTGCGTCTCCGAGGCCTACTCGGCCGGGATGAGCCGGCGTCACAACAACGCGAACGTCCTTTGTTTCGGTTCCCGCGTGGTGGGTCCCGACGTCGCCCTGGCCATTTGCGAGGCCTTCCTGAAGGCCTCCTTCGAGGGCGGGCGTCACGCCGGGCGGGTGGCGCAGCTCCGGCAGCTGGACTCGGGAGATACGTCCTTCCTGGACGAAGGTTGTTGAAAGGGATTGGGACACGACCCTGAGCTTGACTTCCAGGGCCGGGCCGATAGCATTACACGGGTATGCGCTCGGGTAATAGGCTTGGGCGTTGGACCCCTGGTGTGACCCATAGCTCAGGGGTGCACCAGATTAATGGCCACGCACGGTGCGTGGTTGGACCAAGAAGGAGCCCTAAGTGGCAAAGGCCAAGTTTGAGCGGACTAAGCCGCACTGCAACATCGGCACCATTGGACACGTCGACCACGGCAAGACCACTCTGACCGCGGCGATCACCAAGGTGCTCCACGACAAGTACCCCGACCTGAACGAACTGTCCCCGTTCGACAGCATCGACAAGGCCCCCGAGGAGCGCCAGCGCGGCATCACCATCTCGATCGCCCACGTCGAGTACCAGACCGAGAAGCGTCACTACGCGCACGTCGACTGCCCCGGGCACGCCGACTACGTCAAGAACATGATCACCGGTGCCGCCCAGATGGACGGTGCGATCCTCGTCGTGGCCGCCACCGACGGTCCGATGGCCCAGACCCACGAGCACATCCTGCTCGCCCGTCAGGTCGGCGTGCCGGCCATCGTCGTGGCCCTCAACAAGTGCGACATGATCGCCGAGGAGGACGCGGACCTCATCGACCTGGTCGAGATGGAGCTGCGTGAGATCCTCACCGCCCAGGAGTTCGACGGCGACAACCTCCCGATCGTCCGCGTGGCGGCCTTCCCGGCGCTGAACGGCGACGAGAAGTGGGCCGGCAGCATCCTTGAGCTGATGGAGGCTGTCGACGAGTACATCCCGCAGCCCGAGCGTGACACCGACAAGCCGTTCCTGATGCCCGTCGAGGACGTCTTCACCATCACCGGCCGCGGCACCGTCATCACCGGCCGCATCGAGCGCGGCATCGTCAGGACCGGTGACTCCGTCGACCTCGTCGGCATCCGTCCGGAGAAGCAGACCACCACCGTCACCGGTGTCGAGATGTTCCGCAAGATCCTCGACGAGGGTCGCGCCGGTGAGAACGTCGGCCTGCTGCTGCGTGGCACGAAGAAGGAGGACGTGGAGCGCGGCATGGTCGTGATCAAGCCCGGTTCCACCACCCCGCACACCGACTTCGAGGCCACCGTCTACGTGCTCAACAAGGAAGAGGGCGGCCGCCACAAGCCGTTCTTCTCCAACTACTCCCCGCAGTTCTACTTCCGCACCACCGACGTCACCGGTGTGGTCCAGCTGCCGGAGGGCAAGGAAATGGTCATGCCCGGTGACAACACCGAAATGACCGTTCACCTGAACAAGCCCATCGCCATGGAGGAGAACCTCAAGTTCGCCATCCGTGAGGGCGGCCGCACCGTCGGCGCCGGCAAGGTCACCAAGATCATCAAGTGACCCTAGCCTGACAGGCAACAGGGGAAGGGGCCCGCACGAAAGCGCGGGCCCCTTCCCCTGTTCCGTGGAGTCCAGAGAGCTGGCCGGGCCGTCTTGTGGGCGTCAACGATCGGGACGCCCCGGAGCCAGCAGCGTGGTCTCCGCGGGGAACGGTCAACCGATGGAGCGGCGGAATGCCCTCAACCAGCCGAGGCGTCCCCCGGAGCTCTGCTCGTTCTCCTCGTTGCCGTGGGGTTCCGAACCCTCCGTGGGGGGAAGGAGCTGGGTCTCCTTCTCGTGGGCCTGCTCGGCCTCCCAGTCGGCCTTGACCTGTTCGACGAAATCCTGGCGTTGCTCCTGGGGCGGGGCGGTGGCGGTGTCCGGTTCCAGGCGGGTGCGGGGAAGGGCGTAGACCGCCTGGGTCTGCAGCCAGTTGATGAGCTGTTCACGCAGCAAGCAGCGCAGTTCGAACAACCTGCTGGAGTTCGTCGCCGATACGACGGCGCGAATCCGGACCGACCCACCCGTGGCGTCCATGACCTGGAGGGCGACGGTGCGGCCGTCCCACAGGTCGGTGGTTTTCACCAGGCGCAGCAGCTCGATCCGCATGGCCTCCACGGGAACCAGCCAGTCCAGATCGAACTCGATGACCCCCGTTTGTCGCGGCTCCTCCCGGCTCCAGTTCTCGAAGGTTTTCGTGGTGAACAGCGTCGAGGGCACGATCCAGCGTCGCTCGTCCCAGCTCCTCAACACCACATAGGTGAGGGTGATTTCCTCGACGGTTCCCTGGTTGTCGTCCGTGACCACGATGTCGCCGACGCGCAGGGAACCGGTGAAGGCGATCTGAAGTCCGGCGAAGATGTTCGTGAGCGACGACTGTGCCGCGAGACCTGCGACCAGCGACACCAGACCGGCGGAGGCCAGCAGGGAGGTTCCGATGGCCCGGAACTGGTCGAAGGTGAGCAACGCACCGGCGATTGCCCCGATCCAGACCACACCGATCAAAACCCGGGCGATGACCTGCATCTGGGTGCGGATACGCCGGAACTGTGGGGTTTCCCGGGCGTTCTTCTTGCGGGCGAGGACGGCGTCCTCGACGGTTCTGATGACCCCCGTCATGCCGTACGCGGCGGCGAAGATCATCACGATCAGGAAAAAGTGCTCGAAATTCGCCCGCCACGACGGCGCCGCCTGCCACGGGGTGGGGGCGCTGGCGATCAGCACCCCCATGCCGGTGCCGAAGACGGTCAGGATGAAGCGCTGGGGGAGTCGCAGGTTTCGGCTGAGGAAACCCAGGTCCTCCTGGTGCCTGGACAGTTGCCGCATGATGATCGAGATGATCACGGAGACGACGACGCCGGCCAGGAACCCGACAGCCCCGTATCCGAGAACGGTCAACAGATCCAGGGCCACTTCGGTGGCGGTTTCGTCGGTGGGAAGCATGCAGACAACCGTAGCCGCTGCTTCCTGTGAGTGGGCTTTCAGCCGCGTTTCTGAATGCTGGCCCACTCGTCCCGCAGCCCCACCGTGCGGTGGAACAGCAGCGGGGTGTGGTCGTCGGCGGCGAAGTATCCGAGCCGCTCGAACTGCACCACCTCTCCCGGGGCGGCATCCGCCAGCGCGGGTTCCACCTTTGCGTCGGTGAGCAGCTCGCGGGATGCGGGGTTGAGGTCGTCCAGGGCCTCGCCCGTGCGTTCCCCAGGAGCCTCGGCGGTGAACAGCCTGTCGTACAGGGCGACGGTGGCATCCAGGGCGTGCGGGGCCGAGACCCAGTGCATCGTCGACTTCACCTTCCGGCCGTCGGCGGGGGTGCCGCCCCGGGATTCCGGGTCGAAGCTGCAACGCACCTCGACGACGTTGCCCGCCTCGTCCTTGACCACGTCGCGGGCGGTCACCAGATAGGCGCCACGCAACCTGACCTCACGACCGGGGGAGAGACGGAAGTATTTCGGTGGCGGAACCTCCCGGAAGTCATCCTGCTCGATCCACAGCTCCCCGGTGAACGGCACCAGGCGGGTGCCGTCGGCAGGGTTCTCCGGGTTGTTGACCACCTCGAACCACTCGACCACCGGGCTGCCGTCGGCCTCGGTGGGCCAGTCCAGCAGGGTCAGCTTCAAGGGCCGGGTCACGGCCATCCGGCGCTGCGCCGTCGCATTCAGCACGCGACGCACGTAACTCTCCAGCTCCTCGATGGCCTTGCGGGAATTGGTGCGGGTGGTGCCCACCTCGCGGCAGAACGCCCGGATGGCGGCCGGCGGGTAGCCGCGCCGCCGCAGTCCCCGGATGGTCGGCATCCGCGGATCGTCCCAGCCATCCACGACGCCGTCCGCGACCAGTTTCGCCAGGCGACGCTTGGACGTGACGGTGTGGGTCAGCTCCAGTCGCGCGAACTCGTACTGGCGCGGGGGAGCGGGAACCTCGAGCTGCTCCAGGAACCAGTCGTAGAGAGGCCGGTGGGATTCGAACTCGAGGGTGCAGATGGAATGGGTGACGCCCTCGATGGCGTCGGACTGGCCGTGGGCCCAGTCGTAGGTGGGATAGATCGACCACGTCTCACCCGTGCGGTGGTGTGCGATGTTGCGGATGCGGTACATCACGGGGTCGCGCAGCTGCATGTTCTCGTGCGCCATGTCGATCTTCGCCCGCAGCACCCGTGAGCCGTCGGGAAACTCCCCTGCGCGCATCCTCTCGAACAGGTCGAGGTTCTCCGCGACGCTGCGGTTGCGGAACGGCGATTCGACGCCGGGGGTGTTGAAGGACCCCCGGGTGGCCGAGATGGTCTCACCGTCCTGGTCGTCGACGTAGGCCAGGCCCTTCTCGATGAGCTGCACGGCCCAGTCGTGGAGGGTCTCGAAGTAGTCGGAGGCGTGGCGCACCTCAGAGGGTTCGTAGCCCAGCCACTCGATGTCCTCGACGATGGAGTTGACGAAGGCCTCCTCCTCGGTTTCCGGGTTGGTGTCGTCGAGACGCAGCATGCAGGTGCCACCGAAGTCCTCGGCGGTGCCGAAGTCCACGACGATGGCCTTGGCGTGGCCGACGTGGAGGAAACCGTTGGGTTCGGGTGGGAACCGGGTCTGGACCCTGCCACCGTAGGTCCCTGCCTCGTTGTCGCGGCGGATGGCATCGGTGATGAAGTTGCTGGGGACACCCGGTTCGCTCATGGTGGCGAAGCTATCACCTTCCAAGCCACAGGCCGAACAACCAGAACAGCAACACGAACGGGGTGGCCAGCAGGACGAGCGTGACCCCGAACACCAGCGTCAACGCCACCAGCCAGTAGGTGATGGTTGCCCTGCGCACCTGGTCGTGATCCTCGATGGCGCGGTGCAGCAGTTTCAGGTTCTTCGCGTTCGACATCCACAGGGCGTCGAAGAAGGAACCGATCAGCGGAACTGAACCGAGACACCAGTTGACCACGTAGTTCCACAGCATTCGGAGAAGAACCGGCACGGGGACGCGCAGCCGGACCGCGTCGAGGATCACCACGCATCCCAGGGCCGTCGCCACCACGTTGCCGGCGGCCGGAACGAGACTCAGCAGCGGGTCGAAACCGAAGCGGAAACCGGTGCCGGGCACCCGGAAGACCTCGTCCAGCCAGAAGGTGAAGTGACGGCTGATGGGGGAGGGGCCGTCCTTGGGTTCCGGGAGGGAACCCGAGGCTCTCAGCGTGCGTGAGCGGTGGGATTCACGGGAGGACACGGCATCATGATGCCACTGGGCGGGACCGCGGGTTCGGACCCGCGGCGGTGGGGCCATTAGGCTTGGCCCACTATGACTGAGCTGACTCCCGCCCGCACCCGCGTCGCCCCCTCCCCGACGGGGGATCCGCACGTCGGCACCGCGTTCATGGCCCTGTTCGACAAGGCGTGGGCCGCCAAGACCGGTGGTGCATTCGTGCTGCGGATCGAGGACACCGACCAGAACCGGCTCGTGGCGGGCAGCGAGCAGCAGATCCACGACACCCTCGCCTGGCTCGGGCTCTCTCCCGACGAGGGGCCGCTGGAGGGCGGCGAGTTCGGGCCCTACCGGCAGTCGGAGCGGCTCGACACCTACCGGCCGTTCGTCGAGCGGCTGATCGCCGACGGGCACGCCTACCACTGCTGGTGCTCCTCGGAGCGTCTGTCCGAGCTGCGCAAGGAACAGGAGGCCTCGAAGGCAGCGAAGACCGGATACGACCGGCTCTGCCTCGGGAAGAGCCGCGAGGAACGCAGCCGGCTGCCCGGGTTCACCGAGACCCCGGTGGTGCGGATGCTCGTGCCCGACGACGCACCCCTGACCTTCACCGACATCATTCGCGGCGAGGTGAAGGCTCCTTTCCCCGACGACCAGGTGATCCTGAAGGCCGACGGATTCCCCACCTACCACATGGCAGTGGTCGTCGACGACCACCTGATGGGGATCACGACGGTGGTGCGCGGTGAGGAGTGGATCAGCTCCACCCCGAAACACCTCCTGCTGTATCGCTGGCTCGGTTTCCCCGAACCGCAGTACGCACACATGCCGCTGCTGCGCAACACCGACAGGTCGAAGATCTCCAAGCGCCGCAACCCGGCCGCCCGCCTGATGTGGTTCCGCGAACAGGGTTACCTGCCGGAGGCGGTCCGCAACTTCCTGCAGCTGCTCGGCTATCCGCCGGCCGACGACGACTCCGAGGTGGCAACCTTCGAGGATTTCGTCGAAAACTTCTCCTGGGACAAGGTCAACACCACCGGCCCGGTTTTCGACGTGAAGAAACTGGACTGGCTGAACGGCCATTACATCCGCGCACTCGGTGCCGAAGAACTGACCGCACGGATCGTCGCCTTCCACACCGAACGCGGCGACTGGGATGCGAACATCGACATCGACGTGCTGCGCAGGGCCGTGCCGCTGGTCAGCGAACGCATGACCCTGCTGGGCGAGGCCCTGCCGAAGCTGGGGTTCCTGTTCACCGACCGGGTGGAGATCGAGGAAGCGGCCCGCGCGTCACTGCCCGGCAACGCCGCGGAGGTCCTCGACGCCGGGATCGAGGTGTTGGAGACGGTGCCCTTCGACGCCGCCTCGATCCAGGCCGGGCTGCGGGAGAAACTCGTCGACGGACTGGGCATCAAACCGAAGTTCGCCTTCGGGCCGCTGCGGGTTGGACTGACCGGGGCCAAGGTGTCGCCGCCGCTGTTCGAGTCCATGGAGATCCTGGGTCGCGAGGAAACCCTCAAACGGTTGCGCGCGCTGCGTGAAACCCTCTGATCGGCGGGCCTCTACCTCAGGAAACACCTGGTCAGCTCTTGCGCTGGTGGACGGACTCGAACTCGAACGTCTTGAGGAACGCCCGTGCGCGTTCCGTCTCGGGATCGGTGAAGAACTTCTCAGGTGGGGCGATCTCGACGATCCGGCCCGCATCCATCAACACCACCCGATCCGCGATCGCCCGCGCGAAGGGCATCTCGTGGGTGACGATGAGCATGGTCATGCCATCGGCTGCCAGCTCCAGCACCACGTCGAGAACCTCGCGGACGATCTCCGGATCCAGGGACGCGGTGATCTCGTCGAGCAGCAGCAACTCCGGGTGCATCATCAACGCCCGCACGATCGCGACCCGCTGCTTCTGACCTCCCGACAGCTCACGCGGCAGCGACCTCGCCTTCCCGGCGAGTCCGACACGCTCCAGCAGCCCCGTGGCCTCCTTCACGGCCTCGTTGCGGTCGCGCCCCTGCACCAGGCGAGGGCCGAGCAGCAGGTTGTCCATCACGTTCAGGTGCGGGAACAGTTCGTAGCTCTGGAACACCATCCCGACACGTTGCCGGATCTCGGTCCAGCGGGTTCCGGGATCCGTGATCACGACACCGTCCAGTTCCACACTGCCGTCGGTGATCGTCTCCAGACCGTTCAGGCAACGCAGCAGCGTCGACTTCCCGCAGCCCGAAGGCCCGACGACGGCGATCACCTCACCGGGGGCGACCTCCAGGTCGATCCCGTCCAGGGCCCGGAGGTCCCCATAGTTCTTCCCCAGGCCTGAGATTCGCAGCATCGGGGTCATGTGGTGGCCCACTTCCTCTCGAGACGCCGCGCACCCCACGAGATCGGGAAACACACGACGAAATACATGATCAAAACGGTGCCGTAGATCCACAGGGCACCGTCGGGATGGGTGAAACGGTTGACGTCGATGATCTGCTGGCCGACCTTCAGCACCTCGACCACACCGATGAGAGCCACCAGGGGAGTGGTCATGATCATGCGGTTGGTCAGGTTGATTGTGGTCGGGAGCAGACGACGCGCCGCCTGGGGCAGCACGACGTGGCGCTGCACCTGCCATGGGGTCAGGCCGAGCGCCTGCGCACTGGCGTACTGGTGTTTCGGGATCGACGTGATGGCGGAACGCACCAGGTCGCCCATTTCGGCCGTGCCCCACAACGTGAACACGACCACCGCGGCCGCCCGGCCGTCGAGGTTGACACCGAGATAGCGGGCCAGGTCGAAGAACACCAGGAACAACAACACGATCTGCGGCATGATCCGCACCACCTCCAGGTAGATGCGGGTGAACAGCTTCACCACCGGGTTCCGCGATGTCATGACGATGCCCAGCCCGATGCCGAGAACGATCGAGAAGGCCATGGCGATCAGGGCAATGGATGCGCTGACCCACAGCCCCTCAAGCAGCCGCAGGAAATTCCGTCCCTGGAGGAGCAGCTCAATCCCCGAACGCTGCACGGCGCAACCTCCTCTCCAGGAAACCGGCGCTCAGCGAGACCGGAAGCAGGATGAGCAGGTAACAGACGACGAGCAGCAGCAGGGCCTCGGACGTCTGATATTTCGAACCGATCTGCTCCTTCGCCCTGAACACCAGATCGGGCAGGGCGATGATGCTGACCACGGAGGTCTCCTTCACCAGGAACACCAGGTTCGCCGTGATACCCGGCATGCTGATGGCGACGGCCTGCGGAAGAATCACCCTTCGCATTGCCTGCCATGGTGTCAGACCGAGGCTCAGGGAGGACTGCAACTGGATCGGCTCCACCGCATCCAACCCGCTGCGCAGCGTCTCCGCCATGAAACTGCCGCCCAAGAAGGCAAGGCCGATGATGGCGCAGATCTCCTGGTCCAGTTTGATCCCGAGCTTCGGTAGCCCGTAGTAGAGGAAGAAAAGCTGTACCAGCAGTGGGGTGTTGCGTGAGATCTCCACGTACGCGGCTGCCAGATGGCGGGCCACGGGGATGCGGAAGTGCTGCGCCACGGCGCAGCAGATCCCGGCGAACAGGGCGCCGATGACCCCGAACAGCGCGACCCGCACCGTGAGCAGGGCCGCCTCGGCGTAGACGGGGGCCGAACTGAAGACGATGCCCCAGTTCATGTCAGCTCCTCGCCGGTGACGCTCCTCATGCTCAGAGCTGGCCTCCTTCGACCACCAACTCATCCGCGGACGCCGAATCGCCGTAGATGGGTCGCAGGGTCTGTTCGAAGTCGGCGTGGAAGAACTGTTCCTTGCCTAGGGTGACCAGGTGTTCGTTCAGCCAGGACAGCAGCGTCCCGTTGCCCTTGGTGACGGCACCAGCGATGCTGTCGGGGTCACCGAGAGCCGTGATACCCGCGGTGAAACCGTCGCTGGAGATCGCCCAGGCGAGGGCCTCGGTGTTGTCGGTGACCCAGGCATCCCCGCGGCCGTCGGCCAGGGCGCTGGTGGCATCGTTGTACTGCTCGTACTTGTCAGGTTCGATCTCCGGATGGTTCTTGGCCAACCAGGTCTCGGCCGTGGTGCCCTTGACCACGATGATCTTCTTGCCGGCCAGCTGGGACTCCTCCGTGATCAGCGCCGAGTCCGGGGAGACCACCCCGAGGGAGACCTTCATGTAGGGGTTGGCGAAGTCCACCTTCTCCCCGCGTTCCGGTGTGACGGTGAAATTCGCCAGGATGATGTCCACCTTCGCGGTCTGCAGGAACTCGACCCGGGAAGCGGCCTCGACGGGAACGTAGTCCACCTTTGCGCCTAGGTCCTTGCCGATTCTCTCCGCGTAGACCACGTCATAGCCTGCGGGTTTGCCGTCGGCATCGACATACCCGAAGGGGGCTTTGTCGCTGAAAACCCCGATCCTGACGGTGCCGGAGGACTTGATCTGGTCGAGGGTCCGGAACTGTCCGTTGTCGGCTGATCCGGTTCCGGAGGAAGCGACCGGATCGGGCGACGCTCCGGAGCAGGCGGTGAAGGCCAGGGCCAACGACGCGAATGTGCCACCCAGGATGTGGCGACGGGAAATGGGCATGGGTACTCCTTGTTCAGGGTGTGGATCGTTGACCATCAACAGGTGTGACGGGTCAGTCTGCGACGGCTGCCGGAAAACGCAGAAAAATGCGAGTGCGCAGTGAAGATGAAAATTCCGGGACGATCCGGACTTCCGGGTGCGTCAGAACTGACAGACCGGGTGGGAACACCGGCATGCAGAGGCGGTGAAGTGCGCGCCGAGCTGCATCATGCGGGGATGTTCCATGAGGTCAGACACTAGGTCGGAGCCATGTGTGGAGTCAAGGGGGAAGCGTGGGGAATTGACGACGAGGCTGTTGCCCCATCCCGAGCCGGTGTTGCTCGCAGCCTTTTTCGCA
Source organism: Arachnia sp. (assembly GCF_057238465.1). Classification (NCBI taxonomy): domain Bacteria; kingdom Bacillati; phylum Actinomycetota; class Actinomycetes; order Propionibacteriales; family Propionibacteriaceae; genus Arachnia; species Arachnia sp. The sequence continues at coordinate 89,412 of NZ_DBHHFZ010000009.1, read as the reverse complement.
GGTTTCGTCCTGCCGGCCATGGGCACGTGGCGGATGGTGGTGCGCAGCCACGTCGGGACACAGTCGTGACCTCCCGGCCCGTGGCGTGCCGCCGATCCGGGCCGGGAGGCCGGTGAGTGGTCAGTCGTTGCGACGGCGCTGGGTTCCCAGCACCCGTTTCTGAAGGGGGTGGGTGGCCAGCAGGGCCAGGGCGGCGAGGACGAAACCCGTCACGATCACCGTGATCACCACCACGACCCCGGTCGTGGGCAGCTGATACCCGTGCTTCTCCACTATGTTCACCAACGGCTGCGCCATGCCGAAACCGAGCAGGTAGCCAGTGGTGGTGACCAACGCCAGCGGTCCCAGGTTCTCCAGCCACTGCACCCGAGCGTGGAAGGACTCGGGGGTGCCGATGCGGTGCAGCGCGATCGTGAGGTCGGAGCGTTCGAACACCGAAGAGGCCTGACTGATGAGGATGGAGGTGGCGGTCAGCAGCAGGGCGACGGCCAGGGTGATGATGACCCCCTTGGTGAAATCCCACGTGGCTTTTTCGGAGAAGGCCGTGAGGGCCTCGCTGTCCTTGCCGTTGAGCTCGATGGGCATCCTCCCGAGGTAGCCCGCGATCAGGGCCAGGATCCCCAGCCCGCCGATGCGGCGCCAGGCGCTTCGGGGATCGGCCAGGATCCGGCGCCCGGCCATCAGCACCGCGGGCCCGGGAAGCAGGAAGTACAAACGGGAGAAGTGTTGGAGCATCCACGGGCCGAAGAGGTTGTAGCCGAAGATCACGCAGCCGATGATCGCAGCGAACACCACGTAGCCCATGACCTCCCGGCCGGCCTGGATGTGAGGAAGCATGGCGAATGCAGCCACCAGGATTCCGGCGAACACCGCGACCCGCTTCCAGGTCGTGGGGGGTTTCACGCCGCGGCGTGCGACGCCGAGCGGGGAGATCCGCACCTGCCGCAGACCCCACCAGGTGGCGATCAGCGCGATGATGACGTTCGCGGCGGCGACGGCCAGCGCCAGCCACCAGGGCAGTACCAGCGTCACCGGTTGGGTCTGGAACTCCAGTGCTCCCCAGGCGGGGGCGGTCACCAGGTAGAACAGGCCGCCGAGGAGGGTGCCGATGCCCGCCTGGATGGCCGAGTCGATCAACGACATGCGGGTCACGTCACCGGAACTCAGGCCGAGCAACCGCAGGGCTGACAGCCGCTGCTCCCGGCCCCGTGCCCCCAGCACCGCAGCCGAGGCGGACAACGAGATCATCGTGGGCACCAGCAGGGCCGTGGCGATCAGGGCCAGGACGAAGTAGAACATCAGGACCAGATCGAAGGAGGAATCCTCTGCCTTGAGGGCGGCCAACAGGCCCGCGGGGTGGCTCCAGCGTTCGTGGAACATCATGGTTCCACCCGCGATGGTGAAGGCCAGGGCCGCGGATATGGTGTTCGCCAGCACCGAGGCGAAGAACAGCAGGGCCTCGCCCTGGCGAACCGCGAACCGCGCGCGGGTGAGCTGGAACGTGAGGCTGGTCAAACCGGTGGCGGCGCTCATCGTGCGACCTCCACGTCTAGGCGGCGGTCGGCGTGGACCAGACCGTCACGGATCTCCACCAGGCGCGAACACCAACGGGCGACCGCCGGGTCGTGGGTGACCATCACCAGCGACGCACCGGCCTGGGCGGCGGTGGCGGTCAGCAGCTGCATCACCTCGTGGCCCGTGGCCTGGTCGAGGGCACCGCTCGGTTCGTCGGCGAACACCACACGGGGGTTCGTCGCCAGCGCGCGGGCTATCGCGACTCGCTGCGCCTGCCCGCCGGACATGTCGGAGGGGCGGCGATCAGCCAGATCGGGAATACCGATCTTCGCCAGGATCTCGTCGGCCTTCGCCAGCGCGGTGCGACGCCGGGTGCCGGTGAGCAACAGCGGCAGCGCCACGTTCTCGCGGGCCGGGAGCTCCGGGATCAGCTGGCCGTCCTGGAAGACGAAACCGAACTGACTCAAACGCAGGTGGGAGCGCTGCGCATCGGACATCCGGGTGAGGTCCTCGCCCGCGAACAGCACATGGCCGTCGTTCGGGACCAGCACCCCCGACAAACAATGCAGGAGGGTGGACTTGCCGGAACCGGAGGGCCCCATGATGGCGACGGACTCCCCGGAGGCGATGGTTAGGGAGACCCCGGCCAGTGCCTTGACCGTGCCGAAGCTCTTGGTGATGTCGTGGGTGGCCAACAGGGCTGCTGAATAGGTGTCGTCGAACATGTCTCGATTCCATCGCCGGGAGCGGTCGCGCAACACAGGGTGCACTCCACATTTGGGGTGGTGTCAGCACTACCCATTCTCCTACACCGCATGCCCCCGGAGCTGCTTGAACCGGCATGCGAGTGTCAACGGGTGGGTCCATCCCAGGTCGAAGTTGGTTGAGCCGGCCTGCGAGCGGCAGCGAGTGGGTCGTGTCGAAACCTTGGTGTCCTTGTGCGGGGTCTTGGGGTTGGGTTTGTTTTTCGGGTGCTGGTGGTTTCGACTCGGGTCGCTCGTTCCTCGCGCCCCGGCTCAACCGGCTTCGTAAGGGCTCGCGACTCGGCTCAACCGGCTTTGGAGGGGATTCACGTGCCGGGTCAAGCCTTGGTCGTGGGATTCGCGGGGTGTGCGAGATAGATTTCTGTCATGCGTTGGGGAAGGAAACGTCTGGTCAGCCATGAGCAGGAGGCCGCCCAACGGATCGCCGAGCTCACCGCTTCGCGGCGGGTCATCGTCGAGGCCTACGAGGTGGAACGCCGCCGCATCGAACGAGATCTCCACGACGGCGCCCAGCAGTACCTCGTGGCCGCCGCCATGAAGGTGGGGGAGGCGCAGCTCTCCCCAGCGGTTGAGAACGACCCCGTCGCCGCGCGGCTCCTGGCCGAGGCCGGCGCCGCCATTCAGGAGGGTCTGGGGGCGCTTCGCCGGACGATCCGCGGCATCCACCCGCAACTGCTCAGACAACAGGGTCTTCCGGCGGCGCTCGAGGAGGTGGCGGCCACCGCGGCCAACCGGGTCCGCATCGTCGCACCGCACCCGCTTCCCGAACTCCCCGAGGGGGTGCTGGCGGTCGGTTATTTCTTCGCCTGCGAGGCCATCGGAAACGCCGCCAAGTACGCGCCCCGCGCTGATGTGACCGTGCTGCTGGCCGCCGACCGGAACCTCCGGGTCTCCGTCGTGGACCAGGGGCCGGGCGGCGCGAGAATCATTCCCGGGCACGGACTGGCGGGCATGAGGGAACGCCTGGCGGCCGCGGGCGGTGAACTCACCATCTCCTCCCCGCCCGGAGGCCCCACCCAGCTGGCCGCCACCATCCCCCTTCTTCTGGACCGAGGTGAACCTGCGGTGGTGATCCCATGACCACAGTGCTGATGGCCGACGACTCCGCTCTGCTCCGGGAAGGACTCGTCGGGCTCCTGGAGCGCCAGGGGTACGAGATCGTCGGGCAGGAACACCGTGCCGACGCGCTCCTGGCCACCGTCGCCGAACTGGCCGGGCGCGATGCGTTGCCCGACGTGGTCATCACCGACGTGCGGATGCCGCCGACCATGACCAATGACGGTCTCCGGGCCGCGATCCGGATCAAGGAGGAGCATCCCCAGGTGGCGGTCCTGGTGCTGAGCCAGTACGTCTCCCCGCTGCACGCCCAGGAGCTGTTCGCCATCCCCGCCCCACCCGGGGCGGGCGGGGCCGGATACCTCCTCAAGGACCGGGTGGCGCAGGTTGCGGACTTCATCGGGGCGCTGCGGATGGTGGTCGGTGGGGGAGTGGTGATCGATCCGGAGGTGGCCCGGGCCATGATGCAGACCTCCCGTTCCGGGCTGGGGGAACTCACCCCGCGAGAACTCGAGGTGATGGAGCTCATGGCCCAGGGACTCTCCAACAACCAGATCGCGGGGCGGCTCTTCCTGTCCGGGGCGGCCGTGGCGAAACACGTTTCCAGTATTTTCTCCAAGCTCGGTTTCGAACCCGATGACGAGAACCGCCGGGTGCGTGCCATACTCGCTTTCCTGAACCGTCCCACTCCCTGAACGCGGCGGTGATTTGGATCGTCGCCGAGGGCGTGCAAGAATGTGCAGGTTGCTCCGCAAGGGGTGGTTTGTGCCGCGCGTGCGGCAAATGCCCTCCTTGTCGAGGTCGAGCAGGTGGCCCAAGCGCGAGATGTGACCTCCGGGAAGCTGGAGGCAGGTCTTTCCTTGCGGCTTCGGGCCCGACACTCCCGACCTCGGGGGTCGGGGCGACGAGGGGTCCAGGCCCCAAAAAGTTCATGAGAACTCCATCAGGGACAAGTAGAAGGAATGAACTGTGGCGGGACAAAAGATCCGCATCCGGTTGCGGGCGTATGACCATGAGGTCATCGACAGCTCGGCGCGCAAGATCGTCGACACCGTGACTCGCACCGGTGCCAAGGTGGCAGGCCCCGTGCCGCTGCCGACCGAGAAGAACGTGTTCTGTGTGATCCGTTCGCCCCATAAGTACAAGGACAGCCGCGAGCATTTCGAGATGCGCACCCACAAGCGGCTGATCGACATCCTCGATCCCACGCCGAAGACCGTCGATCTGCTGATGCGCCTCGACCTTCCGGCCGGTGTCGACATCGAAATCAAGCTTCCGTGAGGTCCGAGATGAGCAACAGCGAACGAATCGTCAAGGGCATCCTGGGCACCAAGCTCGGCATGACCCAGCTCTGGGACGAGAACAAAAAGGTCGTCCCCGTCACCGTCATCCAGGCCGGGCCCTGCGTCGTGACCCAGGTCCGCACCCCCGAGAAGGACGGGTACAACGCCGTCCAGCTCGGTTTCGGGGCCATCGCTTCCAGGAAGGTCACCAAACCGGCCCAGGGGCACTTCGACAAGGCAGACGTCACCCCCCGCAGGCACCTGCTCGAACTGCGCACCGCCAACGCATCCGAGTTCACCCTCGGCCAGGAGCTGACCGCCGAGCTCTTCGCCGGTGGTGAGATCGTCGACGTGACCGGCACCACCAAGGGCAAGGGCACCGCGGGTGTTATGAAGCGCCACGGTTTCGGTGGTCTCAAGGGCTCCCACGGTGTGCACCGCAAGCACCGTGCTCCCGGTTCCATCGGTGGCTGCTCCACCCCCGGCCGCGTGTTCAAGGGCCTCCGCATGGCGGGTCGCATGGGTAACGCCAAGGTGACCGTCCAGAACCTCAAGATCCACGCCGTCGACGCCGAACGCGGCCTGCTGCTGGTTCGCGGCGCGGTCCCCGGCAACAACGGCTCGCTCGTCGTCGTGCGAAGCGCAGCAAAGAAGGGTGAACAGGCATGAGCTCCATCACCGTTGACGTCCACGCCCCCGGGGGCAAGAAGGCCGGCAAGGCCGAACTGCCCGGCGAGATCTTCGACGTCCAGACCAACATTCCCCTGATCCATCAGGTCGTGGTGGCCCAGCTTGCCGCTGCCCGCCAGGGCACGCACTCCACCAAGACCCGCGGCGAGGTCCGTGGCGGCGGCAGCAAGCCGTGGCGCCAGAAGGGCACCGGCCGTGCCCGTCACGGTTCGCGTCGTTCCCCGATCTGGACCGGCGGTGGCACCGTTCACGGCCCCAAGCCGCGCGACTACTCCCAGCGCACCCCCAAGAAGATGATCGTCGCGGCCCTGCGCGGCTCTCTGTCCGATCGCGCCCGCGACGGCCAGGTCTTCGTGGTCTCCGAGCTGGTCTCCGGCGAGGTTCCCTCCACCCGGACCGCCCTGGGGACGCTGGCGCAGCTGGGTGAGCTGAAGAAGGTGCTGGTGGTCCTCGACCGGTTCGAGGAGGTCGCCTGGCTGAGCCTGCGCAACGTCCCGACCATCCACGTCCTGGCCGTCGACCAGCTCAACGCCTACGACGTGCTGGTGGCCGACTCGGTGGTTTTCACCTCCGCGGCACTGGCGGCCTTCACCAACCGGGGCGCCGAGGCGATCGCCACCGAATCCGAGGTCGAGGACACGACCGAGGCCAAGGCCGAGGCGAAGGACTACGGCAAGGATTCCTACCGCGGTGACAAGCCGCCCGCCGGGTTCGACATCAAGGGCAACGAGGACTCCATGAAGTTCCACACCCCTGAGTCGCCGTGGTATTCCCGCACCATCGCCGAGGTCTGGTTCAACTCCGCCGAGGCCGCCGAGGCCGCCGGATTCGTGAACGTGATGGAAGGCAAGGAAAAGAAGTGAGCGAGCTGAAGATCCGCGACCACCGCGACATCATCCTGCGCCCCGTCGTCAGCGAGAAGAGTTACAACCTCCTCGACGAGAACAAGTACACGTTCGTCGTGGCGCCCCACGCCAACAAGACCGAGATCAAGATCGCGATCGAGAAGATCTTTGATGTTCGCGTCACCGCCGTCAACACCCAGAACCGTCAGGGCAAGCGTCGCCGCACCCGTTTCGGCATCGGCAAGAGGGTCGATGTCAAGCGCGCCATCGTGACCGTTGCCGAGGGTGACCGCATCGACATCTTCGCCGGTCAGGGCGAGTGAAGAAGGACTGATTCGTCATGGGTATCCGTAAGTACAAGCCGACGACGCCGGGTCGCCGCGGCGCCAGCGTCTCCGACTTCGTCGAACTGACCCGTTCGACCCCGGAGAAGTCGCTGCTCGTCCCGAAGCCGAAGACCGGTGGCCGCAACAACTCGGGTCGTATCACCACGCGTCACATCGGTGGTGGTCACAAGCAGGCCTATCGCATCATTGATTTCAAGCGTTATGACAAGGACGGGGTGCCGGCGAAGGTCGCTCACATCGAGTACGACCCCAACCGCACCGCCCGCATCGCGCTGCTGCACTACCGCGACGGCGAGAAGCGCTACATCATCGCACCCAACGGCCTGACCCAGGGCACCGTCGTGGTTTCCGGTCCGGGTTCCGACATCAAGCCCGGCAACAACCTGGAGCTGCGGCAGATCCCCGTCGGCACCACGGTGCACGCCGTTGAGTTGCGCCCCGGGGGCGGCGCCAAGCTGGGTCGCTCCGCCGGTGCGGCCATTCAGCTGGTGGCCCGTGAGGGCAAGTACGCCACCCTGCGCATGCCCTCGGGTGAGATGCGCATGGTCGACGTTCGCTGCCGCGCCACCATCGGCACGGTCGGCAACGCCGAGCAGTCGAACATCAACTGGGGCAAGGCCGGACGCAACCGTTGGAAGGGTATCCGCCCGACCGTTCGTGGCGTCGTGATGAACCCCATCGACCACCCGCACGGTGGTGGCGAGGGTCGCACTTCGGGTGGTCGCCACCCGGTGTCCCCGTGGGGCAAGCCCGAGGGCCGTACCCGCGACAAGAACAAGGCGAGCAGCCGTCTCATCGTGCGTCGCCGCAAGACCGGCAAGAAGCGCTGATAGGGAGCCTGAGGAAATATGCCACGCAGCCTGAAGAAAGGCCCCTTCGTTGACGACCACCTGCTGAAGAAGGTGGACGTTCAGAACGAAAAGGGCACCAAGAATGTCATCAAGACCTGGTCGCGCCGCTCGATGATCGTCCCGGACATGCTGGGCCACACCATCGCGGTGCACGACGGCCGCAAGCACGTCCCGGTGTTCATCACCGAGGCCATGATCGGTCACAAACTGGGCGAGTTCGCCCCCACGCGCACCTTCCGGGGGCACGTGAAGGAAGACAAGAAAGCCCGTCGCCGCTGAGGCGCGCGAGGATAGGACTAACGAAACGATGAGCAACGAAAACGGCAACAGCGCCCGTCGCGAGGCCCTGCTCGGTGATCGTCCCGGCTCCTACGCCATCGCGCGTCACGTCCGGATGAGCCCGATGAAGGTGCGTCGTGTGGTGAATCTGATCCGCGGCATGGACGTCTCCGAGGCACTCACCGCCCTGAAGTTCGCCCCCCAGGCGGCTTCGGAGCCCGTGTACAAGGTGGTGGCCTCGGCCGTCGCCAACGCCGAGAACACCGAGGACCTGGACCCCCGGGACCTGTACGTGTCCAAGGCATTCGTCGACGAGGGCGTGACCCTGCGTCGCATCCGTCCCCGCGCCAAGGGCTCCGCCTCGCGGATCCTGAAACGCGGCTCCCACATCACTGTGGTCGTTGAACCCCGAGAGTCGAAGGAGGCCTGAGCATGGGGCAGAAGATCAACCCGAACGGCTTCCGTCTCGGCATCACCACGGATCACATCACCCGCTGGTACGCGACGAAGAACTACGCGGACTACGTGGCCGAGGACGTGAAGATCCGCAACTACCTGACCAAGTCGCTGGAACGCGCCGGGATCTCCTCCATCGAGATCGAGCGCCGTTCCAAGCGGGTCACCATTTTCCTGCACGCTGCGCGTCCCGGGATCGTCATCGGCCGTAATGGCGCCGAGGCGGAGCGGGTGCGGGCCGAGCTGGAGAAGCTGACCGGCAAGCAGGTGCAGCTGAACATCCTCGAGGTCAAGAACCCGGAGATCGACGCCCAGCTCGTCGCGCAGGGTGTCGCCGAGCAGCTGGGTGCGCGCGTGGCCTTCCGCCGCGCGATGCGCAAGGCCCAGCAGACGGCGATGCGCGCCGGCGCCAAGGGCATCCGCATCAAGTGCTCCGGGCGTCTCGGCGGGGCCGAGATGTCGCGTTCCGAGGGCTACCGCGACGGCCAGGTGCCGCTGCACACCCTCCGCGCCGACATTGATTACGGCTTCTACGAGGCCCGCACCACCTTCGGGCGGATCGGCGTCAAGGTGTGGATCTACAAGGGCGACGTCACCGGCACCCGCGCCGAACGCGCCGCCCAGAAGGCCGCCCGCAACTCCGCCCCCACCGGTCGTCAGCGTTCGGGCCGTCGCCCGGGACGCGGCGAGGGCCGTGGAGATCGTCCCGAGCGCGGCGGACGCCGTCGCGCCGAAGCAGCCCAGGCCCCGGCCGAGGCTGCTCCCGAAACCTCGAACGCAGGAGCGTGAGCCATGCTGATTCCTCGTCGCGTCAAGTTCCGCAAGCAGCACCACCCGAAGCGTGACGGTGTTGCCAAGGGCGCCACGAAGCTCGCCTTCGGTGAGTACGGCATCCAGGCGCTCGAGTCCTCCTACCTGACGAACCGTCAGATCGAGGCGGCTCGTATCGCCATGACCCGTCACATCAAGCGTGGCGGCAAGGTCTGGATCAACGTCTACCCGGACCGTCCCCTGACCAAGAAGCCGGCCGAGACCCGCATGGGTTCCGGCAAGGGTTCGCCCGAGTGGTGGGTGGCCAACGTCAAGCCCGGCCGGGTGCTCTTCGAGCTCTCCGGCGTGGGTGAGGATGTGGCCCGTGAGGCGATGCGCCTCGCCATCCACAAGCTGCCCTTCAAGGCCCGTTTCATCAAACGCGAAGCAGGTGAGATCTGATGAGCAAGGCCCTGACCGCCAACGAGCTGCGCGGCCTGTCCCGCGAACAGCTCAACGCCAAGGTGGTGGAGCTGAAGGAGGAGCTGTTCGGCCTCCGGTTCGCTGCCGCCACGGGGCAGCTGGAGTCGCACGGGCGGCTTCGCGAGGTCCGCAAGGACATCGCCCGCGTCTACACCGTGTTGCAGGAACGCAACCTCGGCATCGTCGATGAGCCCGCGATCCAGGAGAAGTGAGTATGTCTGAAGCCACCACCCAACAGCGCGGCCGCCGCAAGGTGATGCAGGGCGTCGTCGTCTCGGACAAGATGGACAAGACCATCGTCGTCCTGGTCGAGGACCGCGTGAAGCACCCGCTCTACGGCAAGGTCATGACCAAGTCGTCGCGCATCAAGGTCCACGACGAGGACAACACCGCCGGTATCGGTGACCGCGTCCGCGTCATGGAGACCCGTCCATTGTCGGCGCAGAAGCGCTGGCGCCTGATCGAGATCATCGAACGCGCCAAGTGATTCGCCAGGAAGTGGCCCGTCCCGGTTGGGGCGGGCCTTTCCGTTTCCAGTGGCGGTTACGATCAGCCCATGGGCGTGTTGATCGTCGACGACGAAGCTGAGCTGGCCGATGCCATCGCAACGTACCTGCAGGCTTTCGGGCTTGAGGCCGAGTACGTCGTTGATGGCGCCTCCGCGTTGGCTGCGTTCAACGCGCGCCCGCCGAAACTGGTCGTGCTCGATGTGAACCTGCCGGATGTGAACGGGTTCGAGGTGTGCCGCGCAATGCGGGCAAGGAGCGAGGTGCCGATCCTGTTCCTGTCGGCTCGGGGCAGCGACGACGACCAGATCCTTGCTCTGGGGCTCGGGGGTGACGATTACGTTCGCAAACCCGTCTCCTTGGCGGTGCTGCTGGCCAAGGTTCGCCGCATGCTGGACCGGCTGGGACAGCCGCGGGGTTTTCGCGACGACTGGCTGGTGGTTGACGACGACGCCGACCGGGTCTTCGTGGATGGGGTCGAGGTAAAGCTGACGGCGATGGAGCACCGGCTGCTTCGGCATCTCGTGGCGAATCGTGGGCGGGTCGTGCCGAAGGAGGAACTGTTTACCGCGGTCTGGGATTCGCCGCTGACCGGCGATGCCACGCTCAGCGTGCATGTGCGTCGTCTGCGCACCCACATCGAACCGGATCCGGCCGACCCCCGCTACGTCAAGACGGTGTGGGGGCGTGGCTACGTCTTTGAGGGCGGCCGGTGAGGCGTTTCGCCACCCTGCTCGTGGCTCCCGTGGTACTGCTGCTTGGGGCGGTCGCGGTGTGGCTGGCCCCGGCTCCCGCTGCGCCGCGGTTCGATGTCGTGGAGGCCAACGACTTCCTCGCCCACGTGCGTGCGACCTGGCCCCGCATCGAGGCCACCTATTCCGGTGATTGGACGATCGTCGCGGGCGGCAGCGTGGTGGCAAGCAGCGGCGACCCGATCGTCTCCGACCTCGAGGCCGCCCAGCGGGGAGCGTTCGGGTTCGACGTCGTGGTTGATGGCCGAGTCGTGGGTCGTGCGTGGCTGGGTTCCCGACAGCAGCAGCATTGGGCGATGGTCTGGGGGAGTGCGCGACGCATCGGGGCCGGTGCGCTGGGGCTGGCCGGGGTGGGTGCCGCCGCCTGGGCCTTCTGGGCGTGGGTGAGGTTGTTGCGACCCTTCCGGCGCCTGGAGCAGTTTGCCGCCGATGTCGGTGCGGGCAGGCTGGATGCGCCTCTCAGAGTGGATCGTGGGCAGGCCTTCGGGGCCTTCACGAGCTCCTTCGACCTGATGCGTACTGAACTCGCGGCCGCCCGCGAGGCCGCAGCCAAGGCGGAGGAGGCCAAACGCGACTTGGTCGCCCAGCTGAGCCACGACCTCCGAACCCCCGTCGCCACGATCCTGGCCAATGCCGAGCTGCTCGCGCTCAAGGAGGGCGATGCGGTCCGGCAGCAGCGGCTCGACGCGATCGCCGAGCGGGCCCGGCTCGTCGACTCCCTCATTGACGAGCTCAGTGCCGCCAGCGACGACCGCCTGGACGCGCTGCCCGTCGTCCCCGAGGAATTGTCGACGCCGCGCGTCGCGGGTCTGCTTCGTGCGGCCGATGCGACGGGGGCGCTCGAACCGTTCCAGCTGGCCGAGGCGATCGTCGTCGCCGACCCGAAGCGCCTCGCCCAGATCCTCGACAACCTCCTGGGCAACGCGGCCAAGTACGCGGGTACGCGGGTTGTCGTCGACTCCGGTACCACGGCCGAGTCGTGGTGGCTGCGTCTGACGGACGCAGGCCCCGGCGTGCGCGACGAGGAGGTCGCAAGCCTGGTGGTGAAGCGCTTCCGAGGATCCAACGCGGCCGGCATCCCGGGCTCGGGCCTGGGGTTGTACACCTCGGCCTGGCTGGCCGAGCGCATGGGGGGCGACCTGACCCTGGCCAACGCGGATGGCTGTGCTGGTTTCGTCGCTCAGCTCACCCTGCCCTTGGCCTAGCCGAACCGCGCCGGGTGTTACTGCCGTGGCCGCCTCCCAATGCCCGTCCGCATCTCGCCATCTTCCCGGCACGCGGCGCCGGGTGAATGAGGAGCCGTGTGCCGGATCAACAAAACGGCGTGGGATTGCTTGGTGGGCCGCCAGTTCAGAAAGGTTTAAGGAATCGGCAAGGACCTTTCAGGGCCCTGGGCCGTAGCGTCAAGGACATGGCGAGTCTGATCACCACTGAGAAGCTGTCGAAGACATTCTCCCGCAAAGGGTCGCAGCACCATGTGTTGAAGAACATCGATCTGGAGATCGATGGTGATGACTTCACGGTCGTCATGGGGCCCTCCGGTGCCGGCAAGTCGACGCTGCTGTACGCCCTGTCGGGCATGGACCGGCCGAGTCTCGGCCGGATCGTCTTCGACGGCCGGAACATCGAGAAAATGTCCGAAGACAAGCTGGCAAGGTTCCGGCTCGACCACTGCGGTTTCGTGTTTCAGCAGGTCTATCTCCTCGACTCGCTTTCGGTCAGCGACAACGTCCTGGCGGTCGGGCTGCTCGGCTCTCGGCGCCGCAGGGAGGTCGTGGAACGAGCCGGTGAGCTGTTCGACCGGGTCGGTCTGCCCGAGCGGACCCGGGGCGCCGTCGCTACGACTCTGTCCGGCGGTGAGGCGCAACGCGCAGGCATCGTCCGGGCCTTGATCCGCGAGCCGCGGGTGCTGTTCGCCGATGAACCCACCGGCCAGTTGAACTCCGAGGCAAGCGATGCCGTCCTCGACCTCCTCAGTGATCTCCATGCCGGCGGTCAGTGCATCCTCATGGTCACCCACGACGTTCGGTCAGCGCTGCGCGGCAGCCGCATCCTCTACTTGAGCGACGGGGTGATCGTCGGGGATCTCAAACTCGGGCGCTTCGACCGCAAGGACTCGGGCAGACGCGAAAGGCTGCAGCACTTTCTCGACGAGATGGGGTGGTGAGCGTGGCGACCGCCATCCTGATCCGCCGCAACCTCAAGCGGCACTGGGGCCGCCTCGCCACGCTCGGGATCCTCACGCTGCTCGCCGCGGCCGTAGCGAACCTGGCGTTGATCGTTGCAACGGACTACAACTCCAACTTCGACCGCCGCGCGCAGGAGCTTGGAACCACCGATCTGATCGTTCTGGACCCCCTCCCGAGGAGCCCAGTCGCCGAGACGCTGCGCGCCGACGGGCGCGTGGCGGAGGTTGACGTCCGAGGGCTCCGAGGACGCTGGTCGAGCATCGAGGTCGGCGGCACCGACCTATCGAGCCTGTTCCTGTTTACGCCGGCCCAGGACTGGAGCCGCAACCAGTACCGCGTTACCGCGCTCGCCGAGACAACTTTCGACGACGGCATCGTGATCCCCTTCACGCTCGCCTCCGACTACCCCTTGGGCGAACCGGTCACGATTCGCGCCGACGGTCAGGACCACACTTTCCACGTCCAGGGCTACCTCGAGGCCACCCATTTCACCGGCCGTGCCTTTGGGGTCATGCTGTTCGTCACCAACCCGGGCGTCGACATCACCGGGTGGACGAACCAGATCACCCTGACCTCGGCGAACGTTACCGCCGACATTGATGCCGACAAGGTCCTGGCCGATACGGAGGCCGCGGTACGCGCGTCTGTCGGCCAGGATGTGCAGCTGTCCTCGGCCAGCGTCGCGCTCCTACGCACGGGTGGGGGACTTGGGGCCAGCGTGTTCGCGCTGTCACTCCTCGCCTTCGCTGCGGTCCTGCTGATCGTCGTGGTCATTGTCCTGCGGACCCTCATAGCCGAGGCAATCTCGCAGGACTCCACCGCCATTGGTGCGCTCAAGGCATTCGGATATCGCACCGGCCGGATCATCGCCTCCGTCGCCCTGCCGTACGTCCTGGGTGGTGCAGTGGCCGCGCTGGCCGGGATCGCGCTGAGCTACTCGGTCCTGCCGGTCCTGAGCTGGCAGCTCTCCCAGCAAGGCTCGGTGGTGTGGAGCCCGGGCCTCAATCTGTTCGCGGGCCTCGTCTCCGCCGCGGTGCTGCTGGCGCCCATCGCCCTGGCCGCCGGGCTCGCGGCGCTCCGGGTGCGTTCCCTGAGCCCGGTGGTCGCGTTGCGGGGTGGCCTGGAGGCCCACGATTTCAGAGCCCAGCCTCTTCCGCTCGATCGTTCCCGGGGAGCGGTGCCGGAACGTTTGGGGCTCGGCCACTCGCTCGTCCATCCCGGCCGCGCCGCCGCCACAACGATGGTGCTCGCGTTGGTGCTGGTGTTCGCGAGTTTCGCGGTCGGCATGGTCAAGATCCAGCCGAACCTCGCGCACTTTCTGATCGGTGACTACGCCGACGTAACCGTCGAACGCATGCACCCCGAGGACGTCGACGCCACGCTCGAGAAGATACGGCAACTTCCTGGGGTCGAGAAGGCCTACCGCCACGATTCCCTCACGCTGACCATCTCCGGCAGGCAGATCGCCGGCAGAACGCTTCAGGACTTCGATGTCCTGTCCACTTCAGCCTACGAGGGCCGTGAGCCGCGCCACGACAACGAGATCGCCATCGGCCCCCGGGTGGCAGACCTCACGGGCGCAGGGATCGGCGACACCATCGCAGTCGACTTCCAAGGCCATGCCCAGGATTTCCTCGTCGTCGGGCTGCTGCAGGGATCGCGGCGGCTGGGGATGTTCGCGGACCTGACCTACGACGGTATCCGACGCATAGTTCCCGAGCACCGGCCGACAGGGCTGTGGGTGTTCGGGCGGCCCGGGCAGTCGTCGGGTGAACTTCGCAGCCAGGTTGAGGCACTAACGCCCAGCGGGTCGGGCGGAGACATGAAGCAGGCGATGGAGACAGAGAGCCGCCCGTACTCGGACATGATGCTCGGCCTCATCGCGACCATCGTCACCCTCACCGTGGCGACGACGGCGCTCGTCACCGGGGTTGTCATCACCACCCAGATCCGCCAGCAGGCGCGCGACTTCGGAGTGCTCAAAGCCCTCGGGTTCACGTCTGGCCAGCTGCGTCGCCAGATCCTGGCCGGACTGCTCCCGCCGTTGCTGATCGGCACAGCTCTCGGAGGGGCTGCCGGCGGGTTCGCCCTCGCGCCTGGTTTCGGGGCTCTGCTGGCAGGGGTGGGGTTCCGGAAGGTGGACCTCGGCGTTGAACCGTGGATGATTCTGGTGGTGGCGGTCGGTGTCGTCCTGCTTGGGACGCTGGTGGCCTGGGGGGCGTCGGCGCGGGTCAAACGCATCTCCGCCTACGCCCTCATCACCGAATAGGCAAGGGACGGGTGGGCGGGGTACCCCAGCCCACCCATGGGTCACTCCGCTGCGGTGCCCCGCGAGGCGATGCGCCTCGCCGTCCACAAGCTGCCCTTCAAGGCCCGTTTCATCAAACGCGAAGCAGGTGAGATCTGATGAGCAAGGCCCTGACCGTCAACGAGCTGCGCGGCCGCCGCAAGGTGATGCAGGGCGTCGTCGTCTCGGACAAGATGGACAAGACCATCGTCGTCCTGGTCGAGGACCGCGTGAAGCACCCGCTCTACGGCAAGGTCATGACCAAGTCGTCGCGCATCAAGGTCCACGACGAGGACAACACCGCCGGTATCGGTGACCGCGTCCGCGTCATGGAGACCCGTCCATTGTCGGCGCAGAAGCGCTGGCGCCTGATCGAGATCATCGAACGCGCCAAGTGATCTGAATCACATGAACGGCCCGGCCTCTTGGAGGCCGGGCCGTTGTCGTGGCGAATTCGTGGTGATTCGCGTTGGTGGCGGAAAAATCAGGTCCCTGGAGCGGGACACTCGATGAACCTCTCGTATGACCGGGTTTCCTTCGTGATTCCTGTAGCATTCTCCGCTTGAGAATCAGTGTGGTTCACGTGACGCGCACGATGTCGGCGGGCTTGTAGGCAAGGTCTTGTTCTTCGAAGCGGATGTCTCGCCCGCAGCGGCTCGTGGGTGTCCTCGTCGAGGAAGGAAAAGCTGTGACCAAAACTGATAAAAGCGGGACAACGGGAATTGTGGTCAAGGTGAGCACGTGGCTCGCGGGTCTCGACCGGGTTGCGATGACGGTGCTGCGGATCGGGGTCTTGATCGTCCTGCTGTGGATCGGGGGACTCAAATGGTTCAAATATGAGGCCGACGGTATCGTCCCCTTCGTTGCCACGTCTCCGCTCATGAGGTGGATGATCAAGGATCCCGAGAACTACAAGGCCCATGTCAATGCCGAAGGTGTGCTGAATGAAGCGAACCGAGCCTGGCATGAGGCCAATGGCACGTATCCGATGGCCATCTTCGTGGGGGTGAGCATCATCCTGATCGCCGTGTTCATCGCCCTGCACTGGGTGCGCCCTGAATTGGGCATGTTGGGTGCGTTGGCGCTGATCGGGTTCACTTGCGTCACCCTGTCGTTCCTTCTCACCACGCCGCAGGTCTGGGTGACTGCTCCGGCAGAGGGGCTGGCCGACGCGGATCTGGGGCAGCCATTCCTGTCGGGCCGCGGACGTCTGGTGGTCAAGGACTGCATCCAGATGGGAGCTGGTCTGGTGCTGCTGGTGGATTCGGCGAGAATGGCGCTGAAGCGGCGGAACGCCTGATCGGGACAACTGCTCCTGACAAGGCGCGGGGCGGCCCGACTCCCGGGAAGGAGATCGGGCCGCCCCGCGCCTGTTCAATGGCTGTGGGCTCAGGCCTGCGTTGAGCGACCGCCGAGTTCCTCGTCGAGGCGGAGGATGCCGTTGCCGTCATTGCCGATCAGTTTGATGCGGTTGATGATGGCGGAGACGGTGGATTCCTCCTCGATCTGCTCGTCGACGAACCAGCTCAGCAGCGGCAGGGCATCGATGTCGTCGGTGGAGTTGGCGAGGCGGTAGAGGCCGCGGATGGCCTCGGACACCTTCTTCTCGTGGGCGAGGGCGGCCTCGAAGGCCTCGAGGACCGTGGTGACGTGCTTGGGCTGGGCGTTGATGGCGCCGATCAGCGGGGTGGCGTCACGATCCAGCATGTGGGTGATGAATTTGTCCGCGTGCACCTCTTCCTCGGCGGACTGGGCCTTGAACCAGCCGGCGATGCCGGGCAGGTCGAGGGCGTCCATATCGATGGAAAGCTGCCGGTACACGACGGCAGCCTGCAGCTCCATGGTGACCTGGGCGTTGAAAGCTTCCTTTAGTTCTCCAGTAAGTTCCATGCCAGAAAGACTAGCCGCTCACCACCCCGGAACCAGCGATTTGGTTAGGTTTGGCTATTGAAGAGTCTGCGTGTGACCAAAACGACGACAGCAGGCCGAGCGGGGCGGAGACTTCCGGAACCGGTTCCGGAAAACCTTCGTCGCGCAGCTCCGGGTGAGCAAGAATGGGGCTACCGGATCAGTGAGGAGTCTGTATGAGCGAACAGCACACCCCACCCGACGGGCATCTCGGCCCGGGACCGGACATGATCGCGCCGCCGCAGGGGTTCGTTCCTCGTCCTCCCGAGCAGTCCGTGGCATCCCCGCAATCCCCGGGGGAAACGGTTCCGGGGCAGGCGGGGCAGCCACAACCGCCGCGCGGACCGGGCAGGGCGAGAACGGTTCTGATCATTGCGCTGGCGGCCGTGCTGGTGCTCGCCGCCGGGTTCGGGACCTGGTGGTTCTTCCTGCGGGGAAACGGGAAGGAGGAGGCCGTCAAACCTGTCGCCGGACTTGGCCAGGCCCCCCAGATCGCATGGGAGGGTCAAAGCGGGGGCGGGGTCGTCGGAGGTGTGGCTGAGGGGTTGCTGCTGGCCCCCAACGCGGCCGGTGGGGAAACACGGCTCAAGTTGTTTGCCTGGGACGACGGTTCGGAGCGCTGGTCGGTTGACATCGGTGAGCGGATCGGTGGTGCGGTGAGCATCCAGATCAACACCAAACTGTCCGACGGGCTGTTCGGGCTGGTCGTCACGGACGCTGCCGGAAGGAACCGGTTCCTGGTTCACCGGGCCTCGGACGGGGGATTCGTGCGTGAACTCGACCTGGGCCACGGATCGATGGTGGGAAGCGACACGAAGGCCGTCTACCACTACGAACCGGACGAGGAGGCCATCGGCAAGGTGAGGATCAGCCGCATCCCGGACATCGCGGGCTCGGGTGTCGCCGAGTGGACGACCGAGGTCGCCATCGAACCGCAGGAGGGCGCGTTCATGGTCAGGGAGCGCGACGGATTCGCCGATCTCTGCTGGGTCAACGAGTTCGGGGCTGATGTCAGCTGCTTCAAGTCCATGTCCCTGACCGACGGCAGCGCACCTTCCTGGTACAGCGATTCGACGGGTTTCGTGCGCATCGACGGGATCGTCGTCGCCTCCGAGCACAACAACGGCCGCCTGGCCGCCTACGACTCGGCAGGCAACCAGATCTGGCAGAAACCGAACTCCAACGGGCCGCTCCACGTCTTCAAGGACGCCCTGCTCGTCGGGTCACTTCAGGGTGAAATGGTTGAACGCCTCGATCCGCGCACCGGGGGCGTGCAATGGGGGCAGAACTGGGGCAGCGGTTACCCGACCATCTTCGATCACGGGGGACAGCCGGTGGTGTTGCTGGCGGAATCGCAGGAGATGTACGTGGGCGTCGCCGACATGGGCACGGGAAAAATCGAGCTGGAGAAGTACTCGGTGGCGTTCGGTCGGGTGGTGTTCCGCACGGCGGATGGAAACGTCATAGCCTCCGATGACAGGGGCGAGGGCGTGCAACTGGTGGCGATCAAACCCGGCCAGCCGGAGATGCTGTGGAAACAGGCCTTCGACGGCTACACCTACATCCAGCAGGAAGACCAGTACCTGATCCTGAGCAGCGAGGACAAGTTCGCGGTGCTGCGGTGACGCGAAACCGTTCCACAGGGTGGGGCGGAGGGCCTGGCGCGCCGCCGGGCCGTTGAGGTCGGCAAGGACCACTGGGAGAGGCCGTCACGGGGTGGGGCAAGTCGGCCGGATGCCCGGAAGGACCCACCAGGTGGTGTGTTCCGCGCAATCGACGGAAATGCCATGGATCGAACAGGACCCGGGTCCCGAGGTGCGATGCCAACGGACAGGATGACGTTGACCGCCATGAAGCCGTGTGGGGCCCGGGCTGCGCGACACCGGGATCGGTTCCGAGAAGTCTTCCCAAGGCGGGGTCGTGTACGCAAGAATTGCATCACTGGATCAATGGGGAGTCCACATGAACGATCACTATCCGCCGCGAGGAAACACCACGATGCCGGTTCCGTGTGCCACATGGGCGGCCTCGAGTTTGTGCGATCGACGATGAATTGGCTCATTTCAAGGGTGAAGGAATCTTTTCGGAGACGTGTGATGAAGAAGTTGGGTGGAGGGAAAATCGATGACACATGAACAGGGACCGGCCGGTGGCGATCAGCCGCAGGCACCTGGGGAATCCGTGAATGAGACCACAGCGGAGGGTAGGGAAGAAGTTTCCGCGGTCGAGGAAGCGAAAAATGGCGGGCCGGTGTCCGGAAAACCTGCGCCTCCCGCGAAGTCACCAAGGCCTTCCATCGGTGGAGGGAAGCCCGGAACAGCGAACCCCGGCCCTCCGCCGGGCGGTCCGCCTCAACAGATGCAGGCGGCAAAACCGGCCGGAGCACCCCGACCACCGGGCGGTGATCCCCGCTCCTCGGCTGGATCGGCTCCTTCCCCGGTGAGTGGGCCACGGCCGCCTCGCCCGCCGCAACCACCCCGGCCGGTGGGGCCACCGCCCGCTGCACAGCAGCAGCCAACGCGAAAGGTGGTGAATCACCCGCCAGCCAGCCAGCCTCCTGTGCAGGTGCCCGTGGGAACACCGGGGCCCGCTGCTCCGCCCGGACCCGTGGGCACGGAGACATCTCAGGATGGTGCCGGGGAGGCCGGGAAACGGCGAGGCAGGAAGAGGAAGGAGAGAACTCCCGACCAGGCGAAGAAAACCCGGAGCCAGCTCCGGAAACTGGGGTTGACCGCATTCGTCCTGTGGAGCGTCTCCTGCCTGCTGGCCGGGCTGGTCGGTGGGTGGTTCCTGAATGAGCGGATCCAGGCGGGACGCTCCGAGGCGGGGCCCTCGGTCATTGAGATCCCTGCGGCGCAGCAGGTTCCTGGACTCGCCATGCCGGATTTGAGGGGAATGGGTCTCGTCGATGCGAAACAGGTATTGGCTGATTCGGGAGTCGCTCTGTCCTCAATTGAGATCTCCGAGGTGGAATGGGGCGGCGATGCGGGATTCGTGGTGGCCCAGGAACCCGTTGGTGGGGAGGCGGTTGCATCTGCGATCAAACTTCGAGTGAGCAAACCAGCGGTCATGCCCAACGTCGTTGGACTCTCCCAAACCGAAGCCGTGGAAGCCCTGAAGAGGCTTGGCGTCGAGGTTGAGGTAGAGGAACGTTTTGACCTTGCTTCGCGCACGGGAACGGTGCTGGAAGCAAGTGTTGCCACGGGTGAACCGCTGCCGAGCGCAGTCAAGGTGATTGTGGCCCAACCAGGGATGGCAGTGTATCTGTCGAAGGTGAAGGCGGAAGGATACGGATGCTCTGCGTTCGACGCCAAGATCAATGGAACCGCTTACACCAATTCCGTCAAGTGCAGCTCGGGAAGAGTGAGCAGCCCGAGCAAGGCGGTATGGCTCATCGATCGGAAGGCGTACAGACTCAGCGGGCTCGTCGGTGTTGATGATCGCGGCGATTCGGATGGTGCCGTGCAGGTGGTAATCACGGGTGACGGTGTTGAGCTGGCAAATGTCACGGCGACTTACGCCAAGCCCGCGGAAGTGAACGTTTCCGTGGAGAAGGTTTTGCGTCTGGAAATTACTGTGACATCTGAGAAGAACAGTAGCGTCATTCTTGGCGACATGATTCTGAAGGGCATCCCTGATCAGATCGCAACATTGGAGACGAACCGATGAAAAGCAAAATTCTGTCAGTTCTGACCCTGCTGGCTCTGCTCGCCACCTTCGTCCATGCCACACCCGATGCCTTCGCGGAGGATGCGCCCCTGGCCATCGTATTTGACGTATCCGGTTCCATGAACGAGAACGACTCATCCGGTACCGTCAAACTGGCCACAGCCAAGGCCGCCATGAAGGACCTTGTCCAGTCCCGTCGTGGACAGCGGGTCGGGCTCTGGACCTACCCCGGGGAGGGGAATCAGGTCGACAATTGTCAAGCGGGTGGTTGGGTGAGAGGGCTGTCTCCCAGCGACAACAGCGATGTCACAGACGTCACTGCAGAGATTCAGATGCTGACCGCCAATGGTGGTACCCCCACGGGGCCTGCCCTGAAGGCGGCTGCCGATTCCCTGAGGGCGGCGGGATACGGAACGGCGACCATAGTTCTGGTTTCCGATGGAAAATCAAACTGCGGCACTCCGCCCTGCGAAGTCGCGAAGAGCATCGTCGACTCAGGGTTTGACCTGACCGTGGCGGCCGTAGCCTTCGACATCGAGGACGGCGGAGGTGAACTGGAATGCATAGCCAATGTCACGGGCGGCACTTTTTCTGATGCAAAGGATTCGGGCGAGCTGATCAAGCAACTGGAAAAACTGAAACCGGCGGCTCTCGAACTCTCGGTGGCGGATCCCGAAACGGTGCGGGCAGGTGAGCTCATGCACTTCCGGGTCACGGTCCACAACCCGAGCAGGAATCCCGTTACGGATGCCAGTCTTTTGATCTCCTTCAGCGATCGCAAGGCAGTTCCCTTCGTGCCCGCGCCCAGCAAACACCTGGCTGCGATTCCGCCGGGCGGCACGGTGGAGCAGGTGTGGACCGTGGGCACTCGTTCCGGACACACGGGAAAGGTGGACTGGGTTGTGCTCGCCGGCTCCCAAGCGCTCGGCGCGGTGTCGAGAAGGGGGACGGTGAACCTGATCGACGGAGACCTGAAGCGGGGGGACGGAGGTGTCCTTCTCAAGCATCACGGAGGAAGAACCGTCGTACTGGGGGACTCCTACTCCTCCGGTGAAGGAGCGGGGGACTACGAGGAGGACGGCGAGGACTACACCTGTCACCGCTCCAGGAACGCCTATGGCGTCGATGTGGAACCCGACGCCGTGGTCATCGCCTGCTCTGGGGCCACCAGCCCCGACCTGCTCGGCCTTCTCCAGACCGACAAACAACCCGATCAGATGAATCTTCTCAAGAAGGTGGAAGCGCCGGAGATCGTGTTCCTCACAATAGGCGGTAACGACATCGGCTTCTCGGAGATAGTGAGACACTGCTTCTTCGGAAATTGTGCCGACGAGAAAGGCCGGCAACACTACCTTGAAAGAATTAAGAAGCATCCCGGGTTCGCCGACACGTATGAAAAGATTGCGCGGGCCGTCAACAGTGAACAGATGATAAAGGCGAGAGGGGGAGTCATGGCCCCCGTGATCGTCTCACCCTACCCCAATCCTTTGTGGCCCAAGAAGCGTGGCCAATGCAACGGTAACCTGGGGGCGGATGCGTTGATCGCCTCCGCGCAGGCGCTCTGGCCGCTGTCGTGGAAGAATCTCGGTACCCGCTACATCGGGTTCAGCCCGGCCGAGATCGAGGTGAGCGAGAAAATACTGGCGGCCCTCAACGGCAAGGTGGAGGCAAGCGTCAAGGAGGCTGCGGGCAAAGGCTGGCCTGTGTATTTCGCGGACTCGGTGGAGGACTTCGCGGTGAGCCACACCATCTGTGAGGAGGACTCCTATTTCGTGAGGCTCACCCTGGGTAGCGTGGCTTGGCGGGGCGCTGCCGAAGTGGTCAAGATGGAAAAGCTGCAGGAGCTCTTCCATCCGAACAAGGAAGGTCACCGCGCTTGGGCGACCAGGTTGATCACGTGGTCCCAGCGCATCAACATCGATGAGGACGCGAAACCTCCGAGCGTGCAGGGGGGTGGGGTCATCGACGCGATCGTCAGGTTCGGGCAACGGCCGATCATTCCCGGGGGAGCGGAGATGAAAGTCACTTTGGGTCCCGTGGGTGAGGATGGTGAATATCCCGCTCACGACACCGAATACCGGGTCACCCAGGACGGAAAGGTCAACATTCGCATCGAAGGACTCCTTCCGGGAACCAAGGTGCGGGTCACCGTCGAGTCGGAGCCGCAGATGCTCGGCAACTTCACGGTGGCGGAGGACGGCACCGTGGAGGCCACGGTGACGCTGCCGGAACTGTCAACGGGAGGACACCAACTCGTCCTCGAGGGGTACGACACCGAGTACAACCTGGTGGGCAAACGGGTGCCGCTCCAGGTCGATTCCGGTGTTCCCTACTGGGTTCTCCTGGCGGGCCTGGTCCTGATCGCCACTTCGCTGGGAACCTGGCTGGCCGTTCGGAAACGCCGGAACCTCCTCCACGGGAAACCGGAATCCGGGAACGGCAAGAGCAAGAAGAAGACGAGGTCCGGATCCGGGGGAACCGAGAAATCCGAAGCGCAGGACGACCCGGAGAAGGCGGACGAACCGGGTGGATCCGAGGCGCCCGGAGAATCCAGCTGTTCCGAGGAATCGGCAGAACCTGAGGAAGCCGGTGATCCCGGAGAACCGGATGACCCCGGTGAGCCGGAGAAACCCGACGGATCCGGTTCCGGGCCGGGGGTGAACTGAGAGTTGGTGTGGGGCCGTCGCGTGTTTGTGTGTGACGGCCCCACACCCTCTGGGTATCGGTTTCGCCCGACGGGGCCCCTTGGGGTACGCTTTGCAAGTTGCCTTGAGTCTGTGCCCTCCGGCTTTCCGGGTGGGGACCTCTCTCGGGCGACGAAACCCCGTGCCCGAGGCCCGGGGCGCCTCCTGGCAAAATCCAGGGGGTTCATCATGCGAGTTCCGACCAGGCCCGGGCCCGGGAACCGGTCGGACGGAGGAGAACAAATGATCCAGCAGGAGTCGCGACTCAAGGTCGCCGACAACACTGGTGCCAAGGAGCTCTTGTGCATCCGCGTTCTCGGTGGCTCGAAGCGTCGTTACGCCTACCTCGGTGACATCATCGTCGCCACGGTCAAGGACGCGATCCCCGGCGGCAACGTCAAGAAGGGCGACATCGTCAAGGCCGTCGTAGTGCGTACAGCCAAGGAGCGTCGCCGCGGCGACGGCTCGTACATCAAGTTCGACGAGAACGCCGCCGTCATCCTGAAGAGCGACGGGGAGCCCCGCGGCACCCGCATCTTCGGCCCGGTGGCCCGGGAACTGCGCGAGAAGAAGTTCACACGCATCGCTTCACTCGCCACGGAGGTGATCTGAGATGAACTCGCTCCACGTGAAGAAGGGCGACCGCGTCAAGGTCATCGCAGGCAAGGACAAGGGCAAGACCGGTGAGATCATCGCCGTCGATCCCCGCGCCCAGAAGGTGACCGTCGAGGGCGTCAACGTCGTCAAACGGCACAAGCGCGAATCCCAGGGCACCAACGGGCGTCGCATCGAGGGCGGCATCATCAGCTTCGAGGCCCCCATTCACGTCTCGAACGTCCAGCTCGTCACCAAGGTTGACGGCAAGGAGGTCGTGACCCGGGTCGGCTACCAGCGCGTCGATGTCACCAAGAAGCGTTCCGACGGGTCCGAGTACCAGGCCCAGCGCAGCGTCCGCATCGCCCAGAAGACCGGGAAGGAGATCTGATGAGCAACGACATCGAGATCCCGCGCCTGAAGAAGAAGTACCGCGAGCAGATCGTTCCTGCCCTGCAGGAGGAGTTCAAGTACGCCAACGTCATGCAGATCCCCGGTCTGACCAAGATCGTGGTCAACATGGGTGTCGGCGAGGCCGCTCGCGACTCCAAGATCATCGACGGCGCCGTCCGCGACCTGACCGTGATCACGGGTCAGAAACCCACCATCACCAAGGCCCGCAAGTCCATCGCCCAGTTCAAGCTGCGCGAGGGCATGCCCATCGGCTGCCACGTCACCCTCCGCGGGAACCGTATGTGGGAGTTCGCCGACCGGCTGCTGACCCTGGCCCTGCCCCGTATCCGCGACTTCCGTGGCCTCAACGGCCGCCAGTTCGACGGCAAGGGCAACTACACCTTCGGATTGAACGAGCAGGTCATGTTCCTGGAGATCGACCAGGACAAGATCGACCGCGTCCGTGGCATGGACATCACGTTCGTGACCTCGGCCACCAACGACCAGGAGGGCCGTGCGCTTCTGAAGCACCTCGGGTTCCCCTTCAAGGCCGTCGACGACCCGAAGCCGGTCAAGGGCAGCCGCGGCCCCGCGTTCCAGCCCAAGAAGAAGAAGTGAGCGTGAACCATGGCTAAGACAGCACTCAAGGTCAAGCAGTCCCGCAAGCCGAAGTTCGGTGTGCGCGCCTACACCCGCTGCAAGCGCTGCGGTCGTCCCAAGTCGGTGTACCGCAAGTTCGGTCTGTGCCGCGTCTGCCTGCGTGAGCTCGCCCACGCGGGTCAGCTTCCCGGCGTGACCAAGTCGTCCTGGTGACCCAGAGCGCCACGAGAAGAACTTCCAATTTCGATTTGTCCAAGGTCCCCAGCAGTGAGGGAAACCGGGGCGAGAAAGAAGCCAAACAGCCATGACAATGACTGATCCCATCGCAGACATGCTCACGCGTCTGCGTAACGCCAATCAGGCGTACCAGGAGTCGACGTCCATGCCGTCGTCGAAGATCAAGGTCGGCATCGCGGAGATTCTGAAGGCCGAGGGTTACATCTCGAACTTCGAGCTGACCGAGGTTGAAGGACAGGTGGGCAAGGTGCTCAAGGTCACCCTCAAATACGGTGACTCCCGCGAGCGCTCCATCGCAGGGCTCCGTCGCATCAGCAAGCCCGGTCTGCGCGTCTACGCGAAGGCCAACGCCCTCCCGAAGGTGCTCGGCGGTCTCGGTATCGCCATCATCTCCACCTCCCAGGGGCTGCTGACCGACAAACAAGCAATTGCCAAGTCCGTGGGCGGCGAAGTGCTCGCCTATGTCTGGTGACCCGACGAGACTGAAAAGGAGATAGAACATGTCACGAATTGGCAGGCTCCCGATCGCGGTCCCGTCCAACGTCGAGGTCAAGATCGACGGCCAGGACGTGGCCGTCAAGGGCCCCAAGGGTGAGCTGAAGTTCACCGTTCGCGAACCCATCACCGTCGCGAGGAACGAGCAGGGCGAACTGGAGGTGTCGCGTCCGGACGACGAGCGGCTGTCCCGCTCCCTGCACGGCCTGACCCGCACCCTCGTGTCGAACATGGTCACCGGGGTCACCCAGGGATACGAGAAGAAACTCGAGATCGTGGGTGTCGGATACCGCGTCATCTCGAAGGGCCCCACCCAGCTGGAGTTCGCCCTCGGGTTCTCGCACCCGGTGGTGGTCAACGCCCCGGAGGGCATCACCTTCACCGTCGAGACCCAGACCAAGTTCACGGTGCACGGCATCGACAAACAGCTTGTCGGTGAGACCGCCGCGAACATCCGCAAGATCCGCAAGCCCGAACCGTACAAGGGCAAGGGCGTTCGCTACGCGGGCGAGCACGTCCGCCGCAAGGCCGGAAAGGCTGGTAAGTAATGGCTATCTCGCTTGGCATGCGCAAGGGCCTGGCGGCGAAGACCGCCTCACGCGCCCGCCGTCAGTTGCGTGGCCGCAAGAAGATCAACGGCACCGCCGAGCGGCCTCGCATGGTGGTCACCCGCTCCGCGCGGCACCTGTACGTCCAGGTGATCGACGACACCGCCGGCCGCACCCTGGTCTCCGCATCCACCATGGAGGCGGACCTGCGGGCGGCGGAGGGCGACAAGTCCGCGAAGGCCCGCAAGGTGGGGGAGATCATCGCCCAGCGCGCGAAGCAGGCCGGCATCGAGAACGTCGTCTTCGACCGTGCCGGGAACAAGTACCACGGCCGGATCGCCGCGCTCGCCGATGCGGCGCGCGAGGCCGGTCTCGGATTCTGAGAACGACGAGAGGATAGGGAACACGATGAGTGAAACCCAGCAGCGCGGTGACCGCCGCGGTGGGGAGCGTCGTGGCCGTGACGATCGTCGTGGCCAGGCTTCCAAGGAAGAGAAGAACCAGTATCTGGAGCGCGTGGTCGCCATCAACCGCGTCGCCAAGGTCGTCCAGGGTGGGCGTCGTTTCAGCTTCACCGCCCTGGTGGTCGTCGGTGACGGTGAGGGAACCGTCGGCGTCGGCTACGGCAAGGCGAAGGAGGTGCCTGCCGCCATCGCCAAGGGCGTGGAGGAGGCCAAGAAACACTTCTTCCGCGTGCCGCTGATCCAGCGCACCATCCCGCACCCCGTGCAGGGCGAGAAAGCCGCGGGCGTGGTGCTTCTGCGCCCCGCATCGCCCGGTACCGGTGTCATCGCCGGCGGATCGGCGCGTGCGGTGCTCGAATGCGCCGGTGTGCATGACGTGCTGTCCAAGTCGCTCGGCTCGGCCAACGCCATCAACGTCGTCCATGCGACGGTGGATGCCCTGCAGCAGCTCGAGGAACCGGAGTCCGTCGCGAAGCGTCGCGGCCTGCCGGTGGAGGACGTCGCCCCGGCGGCGCTGCTCCGTGCACGCAAGGAAGAGGTGGCTGGCTGATGGCGGAACTGAGGATCACCCAGATCAAGTCGGGGATCGGTGGCAAGGACTACCAGCGGGCCACGCTTCGCACCCTGGGATTGAAGCGCATCGGTCAGACGGTGGTGCGTGAGGATTGTCCCGAGGTGCTCGGCATGATCCGCACCGTCGC
Organism: Arachnia sp.; assembly: GCF_057238465.1. Taxonomy (NCBI): domain Bacteria; kingdom Bacillati; phylum Actinomycetota; class Actinomycetes; order Propionibacteriales; family Propionibacteriaceae; genus Arachnia; species Arachnia sp. Next base: position 62,066 of record NZ_DBHHFZ010000009.1, on the reverse strand, counting down.
CCACCTCGTGGAAGTGGAAGAGGTCAAGTAATGGCTCTCAAGATTCATCACCTGCGTCCCGCCCCGGGCGCCAACACCGCCAAGACCCGCGTGGGCCGCGGTGAGGCGTCCAAGGGCAAGACCGCCGGTCGTGGCACGAAGGGTACGGGCGCTCGCAAGAACGTGCCCGCGAACTTCGAGGGCGGTCAGATGCCGATGCACATGCGGATCCCGAAGCTCAAGGGCTTCAAGAACCCGTTCCGCGTGGAGTACCAGGTCGTCAACGTCGGTCGCCTTGCCGAGCTGTTCCCCAAGGGGGGAGCGGTCACGGTTGAGGATCTCGTCGAGGCCGGTGCCGTCCGCAGCGGCGCGCTCGTCAAGGTGCTGGGCGACGGCGACATCAACGTCGCCCTCAATGTGACGGCTGATGCGTTCTCGAACTCCGCGAAGGAGAAGCTGGCCGCGGCCGGCGGCTCCGCGGTGGAGGCCTGAGAAGCGATACCGAAAAGGGGCTGGGTGCCGATCCGAGGATTCGGCACCCAGCCCCTTCCTTTTCCCGCCGGGTGGTTCCGGTTCCGCTGGGGCCCCGGTCCCGGGTGGACCCTCTCAGGCGGACCTGGCCAGCGGCCAGGGACGCGCCGGGGTGTGGCTGACGAAATCGGGCAGGGGATCGCCGACACCGAGGAGGGCCGCGATTCCCGCGACCGCCCGCACCGCGGCCGCGCCGTCCCCGTAGGGGTTGACCGACTCGGAAACCGGGGCGTGGCCGGCGGGGAGGTCGAGCAGGTTGCCGATCTCCGAGAGGATGATCTCCTCGTCCGTGCCGACCAGCCGGGCCGCGCCGACCTTGATCGCCTCGGGACGGTCTGTCCTCTCGCGCAGCACCAAGACGGGTTTGCCGAGGGCCGGTGCCTCTTCCTGCAATCCGCCGGAATCGGTCAGGACGATGTCCGAGGCCTTCAACACCTGGATGAACTCGCCGTAGGGGAGGGGTTCGCAGACGATGACGTTTTCCAGGCCGGCCAGCGGGGGCAGTAGACAGTGTCTGACGATCGGGTTGAGATGGGCCGGCAGGATCACCCGGAGCCCTGGGTGGCTGCGGGCCAGGCGGGCGAGGGCATTGCCGATCCGCTCCATGGGGGCTCCCCAGTTCTCGCGGCGATGGGCGGTGACCAGCAGGATCGGTGCGTTCGAGGCGATCACCTCGCGGATCTTCTCGTTCCGGATGGGGACATCGGCCTCCACCGCCCGCATCAGGGCGTCGATGACGGTGTTCCCGGTGACGATGATGTCCTTGCCGCGCACCCCTTCTCGTTCCAGATTGACCCGGCACTGCCGGGTCGGGGCCAGGTGGAGAGAACTGACCCGCGTCGCGACGCTGCGGTTGGCCTCCTCCGGGAACGGCGCCGCGATGTCGCCGCTGCGGAGCCCCGCCTCCAGGTGGACGATGGGGATGTGACGGTTGAAGCTGGCCAGCGCGGCCGCCGCGACGGTGGATGTGCCGCCCTGGACCACGACGGCGTCGGGGCGTTTCATTTCGAGGATCGGGTCGAGCAGCGTGATGATTCGGGCCATGATCTCGTTGAGGGTCTGGCCCGGCGCGAAAACGTCGAGATCGTGCGTCGGGGTGATTCCCAGCACCTCGCCCACCTGGTCCAGCATCTCGCGGTGTTGTCCCGTGACCACCGAGATCGACTCGAATCGCGGATCCTCCTCGAGGCGACGGATGACGGGCGCCATCTTGATGCCCTCGGGACGGGTCCCGTAAATGGTCATTACTTTTACTTTTTTCATGTTGCCCCCCAACCAACGACGACGCTCACGTTGCGAAGTCGATGTTGGAGAGCTTAGGAGAGCTGGCCGGAAGTATGCAATACTCCCGGGATGTGTCGGGTCCCGGCGTCGCTGGGTGGCGGTGCCCGGACGGATCCGAGAGGTCCCGGGCGTGGCGCGGCATTGGGGAATGTGCTTGCCCCTTGGTACGCTGCCTAGGTTGCCTGAGGTGGGTGACGAGTAATTTGCTGAGCAACTGAAAGAGGGGCCGGATGCTCTCCGCCTTCGCTAGCGCGTTCAAGACGCCTGAGCTGCGCAAGAAGATCTTCTTCACGCTTGGGATCCTCCTGGTGTTCCGTCTCGGTTCCACCATCCCTGCCCCGAACGTGAACATGCAGGCGCTGAACATATGCGTTGCCGACGCCACGGCAGGTTCGCAGGCAGGGCTCTACTCCCTGATCAACCTGTTCTCGGGCGGTGCCCTGCTGCACCTTACGATCTTCGCCCTGGGTGTGATGCCCTACATCACGTCCTCCATCATCCTGCAGCTGCTCGCCGTGGTGATCCCACGGCTGGAAGCCCTCCGCAAGGAGGGCGCCTCGGGGCAGGCCACGATCACCCAGTACACGCGATACCTGACCCTCGTGCTGGCGCTGCTCCAGGCGACGGCGTTCGTCACCATGGCGCGCACCGGGCAGCTGCTGAACTGCCACGGCATCCTCTACTCCCAGGAACTCTTCCCGATGGTCACGATGGTGCTCACCATGACCGCCGGAACCGTCGTGATCATGTGGCTGGGTGAGCTCATCACCGACCGCGGTGTCGGCAACGGCATGTCCGTGCTGATCTTCACCCAGATCGCCGCCCAGTTCCCGACGGGCCTGTGGTCCATCAAGCAGGGCCATCAGGGCGCCACCGGTTGGTTCCTGTTCCTGGCGGTCATCGCCATCGGTCTGCTCGTGATGCTCGGAATCCTGTTCATGGAACAGGGGCAGCGCCGTGTTCCCGTCCAGTACGCCAAACGCATGGTGGGCCGGCGGCTCGTCGGTGGATCCACCACCTACATCCCGCTGAAGGTCAACCAGTCCGGCGTCATCCCCGTGATCTTCGCCAGCTCCATCCTCTACCTGCCGATCCTCTACGCCACCTTCCGGCCCGAGTCCGGAACCGGGCAGTGGATCGCCGCCAACTTCCACACGAACAGTTGGGTCTACAGCGCCCTGCAGTTCCTGCTCATCGTCGGTTTCTGCTACTTCTACGTCGCCATCACCTTCAACTCCGAGGAGGTCTCGGACAACATGAAGAAGTACGGCGGCTTCATACCCGGCATCCGCGCCGGCAAACCGACGGAGCGCTACCTGACCTACGTGTTGAATCGCCTGACCGCGCCGGGGTCGCTTTACCTGGCGGTCATCTCGATGATCCCGACCCTCGCGTTCATCGCGGTTGGTGCGAACCAGAACTTCCCGTTCGGTGGAACCTCCATCCTCATCATCGTCGGTGTGGCCCTTGACACGGTCAAGCGCATCGAAAGTCAGCTGCAACAACGCAACTACGAAGGATTCCTGAGGTGAGAATGCTCATCATGGGCGCCCCCGGAGCAGGCAAGGGCACCCAGTCGACAGCGCTGGCCGAGGCGTACTCGGTGCCAGCCATTTCAACGGGCGACATTTTCCGCGCCAACATCCGCAACGCCACCGAACTGGGCGTCAAGATCAAGGCCCTCATCGAGGCCGGGGAGTACGTCTCCGATGACGTGACGGAGGCCATCGTCGCCGACCGGCTGGCCGAGGAGGACTGCGCATCCGGTTTCCTCCTCGACGGGTTCCCACGAACCATGCACCAGGTGCACTTCCTGGACCGGCATCTCTCCCGCCAGCGACGGGGCCTCAACGCGGTGGTCTCATTGGTGGTGGAGCCCGATGAGCTGGTCGCGCGCCTTCTGGACCGGGCCCAGAAGGAGGGGCGGACGGACGACAACGAGGACACCATCAGGCGTCGCATGGAGGTCTACGCGGGCCAGACCGCACCGCTGTTGTTCCACTACGAGCGGCAGGGTTTGCTGGTGGAGATCGAGGGCACGGGCACCGTCGAGGAGGTGCGGCAGCGGATGCTCGATGCGGTGGCGGCGCACAAGGCCTGAGATGTCGATAGAGATCAAGACGCCCGAACAACTGAGGAAGATGCGCGCCGCGGGACTGGTCGTGGCAGAGGGCCTGCGCCGGATGCAGGAGGCCGCCGTGGTGGGCATCACCACCGCCGAGATCGATGCGGTGGGTCGGAATGTCCTGGCCGAGCACGGGGCGACCTCGAACTTCCTGGGCTACGGCGCCGAGTACGGCACGCCGTTTCCCGGGGTTGCGTGCATATCCGTGAACGACGAACTGGTCCACGGCATTCCGGGGAACCGGGTGATCCGTGACGGCGATCTCGTCTCCATCGATTTCGGTGCCGTGCTGGAGGGCTGGCACGGCGACGCTGCCCGCAGCTTCGTCGTCGGGGAGGCCCGGACGGAGGACGTCGAGATGATAGAGGCCACCCGTCAGGCCATGTGGGCCGGCATAGCAGCGATCCGCGACGGCGGTCGCGTCGGGGATGTGTCGCGGGCCATCGAGCAGTCCGTCAAGTGCCAGCCGCGCCGCTACGGGTCGTTGCGCGACTACACGGGACACGGGATCGGTTCCCGGATGCACATGGACCCGGATGTCCCGAACCAGTTCAGGTTCCGCCCCAACCCGCGTCTCGGGGTGGGGATGGCCATCGCGGTCGAACCCATGCTGACCCTCGGGCTGCACCAGACGGTGGTCGCATCCGACGACTGGACGGTGCGCAGCCGCGATGGGAAACGCGGAGCCCACTGGGAGAACACCGTGGCCATCACTGAACACGGGCTCTGGGTGCTCACGGAACCCGACGGGGGAGAGAAGGAACTGGCCGCGCGCGGTGCTCCTTTCGGGCCGCTCAACGGGTGACGTGCAGGACTTCTACCATTGATCGCATGAGCAAGCTGCCACCCTCCTCCCGGTACCTTCAACGCGCTGACGAACCGGTCGGCGAGAAGGAACGGGAGGCTCTGTCCAAGCGGGTTTCGGACGCCTTCGCCGACGGCCGGCTGGAATCGGATTCCTACCAGCAGTCAATGGACGTGATCTACGGCGCGAAGACCCTGGGTGAGCTGGTTCCCGTGGTGGAACAGCTCCCGGCTGCGGCCCTCGAGACCCCCGCGATCGTCGGGGAGGGAAAACTCCCGGCGGGACAGACCGGCGAGATCCGCGCCCCGGCGCGAATCGGCATGGTGGCGGTCGGGGCCGTGGCGGGCGTCGTGACCCTGCTGGCCATCGTGGCCGTCCTTCTGTTGTGGCTGCTCTGAGCAGGGAACCGTGGGTTCGAAGCGGTGCGGGGCTGAGTAGTCTCTAGCCATGAGCGAGCCCGGCCTTCGTGTGATCCCAGCCTTCGACAACCACCCCCTCCACACCCGGGTCTGGCTGCCTGACGAGGAACCGGTGGGGGTGCTCGTGCTGGCGCACGGACTGGCCGAACACGGCGGCGTCTACGGTGAGCTGGCCGCCTCCGTGGTGGAGCAGGGGTTCGTGATGTATGCGGCTGATCATCGCGGGCACGGCTGGACCGCCCCCGACATGACGCAGCTCGGGTTCTTCGCCGCCGAGGATGGCTGGGCGAAGGCGGTGGGTGACCTCGGAACCGTCATCGCATTCGCTGAGAAGGCCCACCCCGGGGTGCCGGTGTTCCTGCTCGGGCACTCCATGGGTTCGATAATGGCGCGCTGCTACGCCATTGAGAACTCGCAGCAACTCGCGGGACTGGTGCTCTCGGGGACGATTGCCGAGCCCGGTCTGGTCGGGATGATGGCCCATGGCTTGGCGTGGGTCGTGTCGCGGGTATGCGGGGCCAGGTATCGCAGCGAACTGCTCCGGCGGCTGTCCTTCGGGGGCTACAACGCCGCCTTCCGGCCGAACCGCACCGAGGCGGACTGGCTGACCCGCGACGAGACCTGGGTGGATGCCTACCTGGCGGATCCGCGCTGCGGGTTCACGCCGGCGGCAGAGCTGTTCGTGAACCTGCTGGAGGGTACGCGCTGGGCGGGAAACCCGGACAATGTGGCCCGTGTCCGTCCCGGGTTGCCGGTTCTCATCTGCTCCGGGGAGGCCGATCCGTTGGCGGTGAACATCGAATCGGTGGCCGAACAGTACCGCCGGGTGGGCCTGGGGGATGTCACGCTCAAGCTCTACCCGGGGGCACGCCACGAGCTGTTCCACGAGATCAACGTCAAGGAGGTCTGCGCGGATCTCGTCTCTTGGCTCGGGGCGCGCCTGGCCAGGACCTGAGCGCGGAAGCTACTCCGCGAAGATCCCGATCACCGGGGTCCAGTGGACGATTCGGACGTCGGCCAGCACCTTGTTGGCCCGGAACGGGTCTCCAGCGAGCAGTTCGGAAACGGCCTCGGCGCTCTCGGCCCTGACCACGAGGAGGGCTGACGGGGGAGTGGCATCGGGGTAGGCACCACCCGCGACGAGTCCCTTGTCGGTCAATCCCGACAGGAAGGCCCGGTGATCGGGGCGGTGACGGGCGATGAGCTCGGCGTCGTCGACATAGGTGTAGTGAACGGCGAAGTACTGCATGGGGCAACGTTACGGCCCGGCGGTTAGGGCGACCGGGCCGGGGCGGATTTGGGGTGCCGCAGGGCGCCGCGTAAACTGCTTGCGGTACTGCGGCTGTTTGCCGCTGCCGGAAACCGGGTTCCACTGACGAATGAGAGCACATGGCGAAGAAAGAAGGAGCCCTCGAACTCGAGGGTACCGTGGTCGAGGCGCTGCCCAACGCAATGTTTCGCGTTGAACTGCCCAACGGGCACAAGGTCCTGACCACCATCAGCGGAAAAATGCGCCAGCACTACATCCGCATCCTGCCCGCCGACCGAGTGGTCGTCGAGCTTTCCCCCTACGACCTCACCCGTGGTCGCATCGTGTACCGGCACAAGTGACCAAGCGGGTCCAGACTCGAAAATCCCAACGCCCGGCCCACGGCCGGGCGTCCCTCTTTTGCCGTGCCCGTTTGGCGAAAACCGGGGACGTGACGTAGGCTTTGTCGTCGGTCGTCCATGCCCGGATGCTGCCGCGCGCCTGCGGCGGTCGTGGTTTTCCGGCGGCCAGCACATCCACCACAGATTGGGCAGGGAACTGCCCAGTCGCTGATTGAAAAGGTTGCTCGAATGAAGGTTCAGCCGAGCGTCAAGAAGATCTGCGACAAGTGCAAGGTCATTCGCCGGCACGGTCGTGTGATGGTGATCTGCGACAACCCGCGCCACAAGCAGCGCCAGGGCTGAAAGCCCGGCGAGGGTTCGCAGAACATCGCGGAACGGGGCAGGTCGCCCAGCCCGCCAGACAATTGAACACAACGTGATCGCAAGGGCCGCCGAACGGTGACTCCCGACCCTTGGACGAAGGCCAAGGCCCCTCTGCGGCGGATAGAGAACCGCCGCGCGCCAGGAGGGGACGCGACACGCCACACACCTTCGCGGTCCCCGATCTGACCGGACGGAAGCCCACAGGGACCGGAAACACTGAAAGGTAGAACATGGCACGCCTCGTTGGTGTTGACCTGCCGCGCGACAAGCGCCTGGAGGTCGCACTCACCTACATCTTCGGGATCGGCCGCACCCGCGCCGCCGAGACCCTCGCCGCCACCGGTGTCAGCGGCGATCTCCGTGTCCACCAGCTCACCGACGAACAGCTCGTCGCGCTGCGTGACCACATCGAGGGCAACTACGAGATCGAGGGTGACCTCCGTCGTACCGTTGCCGCCGACATCCGCCGCAAGGTCGAGATCGGCAACTACCAGGGCCGTCGCCACCGCAGTGGCCTCCCGGTCCGTGGTCAGCGCACCCGCACCAATGCGCGCACCCGCAAGGGCAAGAAGAAGGCCGTGGCCGGCAAGAAGAAGGCACGCTGACCCGCGCGGTGAGCTGAGACAGGAGATTTGACTACTGATGGCAACCAGCCGCAAGCAGGCCGCCAAGACCAAGGTGCGCCGCAAGGAGAAGAAGAACGTCCTCGCCGGACAGGCTCACATCAAGAGCACCTTCAACAACACGATCATCTCGATCACCGACCCCAACGGGGCAGTGATCTCCTGGGCCTCCGCCGGCACCGTCGGCTTCAAGGGCTCCCGCAAGTCGACCCCCTTCGCCGCCCAGATGGCCGCCGAGGCCGCCGGTCGCCGCGCCATGGAGCACGGCATGAAGCGCGTCGACGTGTTCGTCAAGGGCCCGGGGTCGGGCCGTGAGACCGCGATCCGCTCGCTGGGCGCCGTGGGCCTCGAGGTCGGGACCATCTCCGATGTCACGCCCGTGCCGCACAACGGCTGCCGCCCGCCGAAGCGTCGCCGCGTCTGAGCGCCCGAGAAGTAAAGGACTGAAGAGAAAATGGCTCGTTACACCGGCCCCATGACCAAGAAGTCCCGTCGCCTCGGGACCGACCTGGTTGGCAATGACAAGGCGTTCGAACGCCGCCCCTACCCGCCCGGTGTCCATGGTCGCGGTCGCACCAAGGATTCCGAGTACTCGCTGCAGCTCAAGGAGAAGCAGAAGGCACGTTTCGCCTACGGCGTCCTCGAGAAGCAGTTCCGCCGTTACTACGAGGAAGCGGACCGTCACCCCGGCAAGACCGGTGACACGTTGCTGCAGATCCTCGAGTCGCGTCTCGACAACGTCGTGTACCGTGCAGGTTTCGCGGCCACCCGCCGCCAGGCCCGCCAGCTCGTGGTGCACGGGCACTTCCTCGTCAACGGCAAGAAGGTGAACATCCCGTCGTACCGCGTCAAGGCCCACGACATCATCGACGTCGCCGAGAAGTCGATGAACCTTCACCCGCTCGTGGTGGCTCGTGAAACCCACGGGGAGCGCACCGTTCCCGCGTGGCTCGAGGCCCGCCCCAACCGGATGCGTATCCTTGTTCACCAGCTCCCCGTCCGCGAGCAGATCGTGATCGACGTCCAGGAGCAGATGATCGTCGAGCTCTACTCCAAGTAGTAGACGCCACCAGGCTGGCCGGCACGTCAAAGGCCGGCCGGCCCAGCTCGGGTTTCCGGGCCCTGCGGCCGGAGAGGTTCCGGTCGTGGCATTCGCGTCATCAAATAGTGGGTGGCGCGGGAAGGAAGAAAATGCTCATCGCACAGCGTCCGACCTTGTCGGAGGAGACGGTTTCCGATTACCGTTCGCGGTTCATCATCGAGCCCCTCGAACCTGGTTTCGGCTACACCCTCGGCAACTCGATGCGCCGCACCCTGTTGTCGTCCATCCCGGGCGCGGCCGTGACCTCCATCAAGATCGAGGGCAATCAGCACGAGTTCTCCACCCTGGAGGGTGTGGTTGAGGATGTCACCGAGATCATCCTGAACCTGAAGAGCCTGGTTCTGTCCTCCGAGGAGGACGAGCCCGTGGTCATGTACCTGCGCAAGGCGGGGGCCGGTGAGGTCACCGCGGCCGACATCCAGCCTCCGGCCGGAGTCGAGGTGCACAACCCCGAACTGCACATCGCCACCCTCAGCGAAGGCGGCAAACTCGAGATGGAGCTGGTGGTCGAACGCGGCCGGGGCTACGTCTCGAGTGTCCTCAACAAGGACCCCGACGCCGAGATCGGACGCATCCCCGTCGACTCCATCTACTCCCCGGTGCTGAAGGTGAGCTACAAGGTGGAGGCCACCCGCGTGGCGCAGCGCACCGACTTCGACCGTCTCATCATCGACGTCGAGACCAAGCCGTCCATGGCCCCCCGCGATGCCGTCGCGTCCGCGGGACGGACCCTGGTGGAGCTCTTCGGCCTGGCCCGTGAACTCAACGTCAACGCCGAGGGCATCGAGATGGGTCCCTCGCCCGTGGATGAGCAGATCGCCGAATCGCTGAACCTGCCCGTCGAGGACCTGAACCTTTCGGTTCGCTCCTACAACTGCCTCAAACGCGAGGGCATCCACACCGTCGGTGAGCTCGTCGCCCGTTCCGAGGAGGATCTCCTCGACATCCGCAACTTCGGCTCCAAGTCGATCCTTGAGGTCAAGGTCACCCTGCACAACCTGGGCCTCGCGCTTCGTGACGCCGCCCCGGGCTTCGACCCGATCCAGGCCATCGAACGCTACGACCAGGAGCACGAGGGCGAAGAGGACATCGACGCCGAAGCGGACGACGACTACGCCGAGACCGAGCAGTACTGAGAACCCACACCGAGCGCTGCTCGGAACCAGACCGAAAGAATTGAGAAATGCCTAAGCCGACCAAGGGCCCCCGTCTGGGTGGCAGCCCCGCCCATGAGCGCCTCATCCTGCGCAACCTGGCCACCCAGCTCTTCGAGCACGGCCGTATCACCACCACCGAGACCAAGGCCCGCCGCGTCCAGCCGCTGGCCGAGAAGCTCATCACCAAGGCCAAGCGCGGCGACCTCCACTCCCGTCGCCTGGTGTTGAAGTCGGTGACCGACAGGGATGTGGTGGCGAAACTGTTCGAGGAGATCGCCCCCACCTTCCAGGGCCGTAACGGTGGCTGCACCCGCATCACCAAGATCGGTATCCGCAAGGGCGATTCCGCGCCCTTGGCGGTTCTGGAACTCGTCACCGAGCCGGTGGAGAACAAGTCCGAGGCCTGAGCCTCAAGCGACGGGTAGGCATCCTTGTCCGGGATGCCTACCCGTTTTGTTTTCCACGGGTTTCTGTGAGCCAAACCGGTTGAGCCGGGCTGCGAGGAACGAGCGGCCCGTGTCGAAACCATCCACCGGCACCTCGCAGTCCGACTCAGCCCGCTTTGATGTCGCCTCGGCGCTGGTCGCGCACCCAGGCGGCTATTCCCCGGTTCTCGGGCAGCAGGGCGTAGAAGGTGGCCTGGTAGGCGTGGTAGAGGTCAGGTTTGCCCTCCCACGTGTGGGTGACGGGGCGGTTCTGCACGTCGAGTTCCTGCCACCAGGAACCGTCCACGTGGTCGATGAGGTGTTCATCGGCGTAGGTCCAGAGGGTACGGTAGGCGTCCTCGTAGCGCTGCTCACCGGTGGCGCGGAACAGCCCTGCGGCCGCGCCGATACCCTCGGTGATCTCCCAGAAGAACCGCTCCGGCACCACGGGTTTCCCGTCCCAGTCGACGGTGTAGCAGAAACCGCCGTTGTCCGCCCAGGCGTCGTGGAATGCGCCGTCGAAGAGGTTCCGGGAGGCTTCCAGCGACCAATCCTCCCGAACGCCGAGGCCACGGAGCTGGAGCAGCAGCTTCGACCACTCGAGCCAGTGCCCGGGCTGGGAGCCGTAGGGCCGGAACGGATGCCGGAGTTCGTCGCGGTTGTGGTCGGGGAGTTCCCGCCAGGTGGCGTCGAAGTGTTCCGGGAGCCGCCAGGCCCCTTCCGTGGCGTCTGCGGCCCGCCCCGCGATGCGATGCGCGATTCTTGCGGCCCGTTCCAGGAGTCGCTCGTCGCCGGTCGTCTCGTAGGCTGCCAGGTAGGCCTCCGTCAGGTGCATGTTGGCGTTCTGGCCGCGGTAGGGCTCGGCCTGGTGGAATTCGCGGTCGAAGGCATCAATGCCCGCACCGTCGGCCTCCACCCAGAACCTCTCGATGACGTCCAGGGCCGCCGCCAGCAGCTCCTCGCCCCCGGGAATCCCGGCTGCGGTCGCGGAACTGGCGCCGAGCAGGATGTGGGCCTGCCCGTAGAGTTCCTTGCGGAAACTGGGGGAATCGCCTCCGACGGTCGGGAACCAACCGCCGTGCTCGGTGTCGCGGCCGGCGCCGTTCAGGTAAAAACCGATGCCGTGCCGGGCCACGTCCTCGGCACCTGGGCGCCCCTGCATGGCTGCTATGGAGAAGCAGTGCAGCATTCGTGCGCCCAACCACACCTGCGATCCCAGCCGGGGCAGGGCGTGGCCCTGCGAGTCAAGGTAGGCGTAGCCCGCGCCGGGCAGCACCACCTCGGGTTGGAAGAAGTCCAGCAGCGCTTCCCGGTGCCTTGCGAGCCAGCTGTGATGCTCGGCGCTGTCCAGCCAGCTGATCCGCTCTGGCTTTGATTGATTCATCGGGTCTCCTTCGACTGTCAATGGCTCGTGTGACGACATCCGGAGGATGTCCAGCGGGTTCCGGTCGTGAACCCACCGCGCCCTGCGCACCCATGCGGTCCTCGTCCCCGTGCCACTGAGACGTTGCACACGACCAACCATCTTATTGCCGCGTGGAAACCGGGCAGCCCACGCCCGGTTCAGCGCCTCACCGTTGCTTTCCTCGTTGGGCTGCTTCGCGTTGTTGTTCCAGGGGGAGGGCTTTGAAGGCTCCCATGGCGTTGGGGTCGTTGCGTGGGACGCCGGCCTTCACGGCTCGGCGGTACCAGCGGGGGAGAAGGAATCGGGGAAACCAGATCAAAAATCCCAGCATGAAGATGATGAAGCAGATGAAACATGTCACGCTGACCGCGTACATTATAGCTCGGGGAAGAATTGGCTCCAGGCCGGCTATTCCCAAGCATAGCATGAATCCGCCTCCGTAAGGGAGTGCGAGGGGTGTGGATGACCACCCTCTGTAGCTTATGACAAATCGAGGTGTGGGTTCACTGTAAATTACCCGTCCTCTCCATAGTGAGAGGAGGCCCAAAAAAATGAGCCCGATCGCAGTGAATATGGCTCCAGGAGCAATGATTTCTAGTGACATTATTCACCTCTCATCCGCCAAACGGGTTTTTGAGGGCATTCCAAACTCCCTCTCCGAAGTCCGCGATGCGGTCCCCGACAGTCTTGCCCTCGCCGGTGTTGATGCTCATTACGAGCCCAACCCCGACGCCCACTGCCAAGCCGACAGCGGTTCCTCCTACAGGGATGACGGAGCCAACCAGAGCTCCTGCTCCTGCGGCTGCCGCCACCTGCGAGCCTGTCCGGACCGCGGCGGTTTCCCTCACCCGCGATTGACGCTCGCTTGCGGAAAGTTCCGGGTTTTGTTCGCGGTATCGTTTGTCGGCTTTCTCGAGTTCGCTGCTGTAGGTCAAGCCGACTCCGAGAACGAAGAGGCCGCGTCCTGCTGCGCGTCCAAGAGCGGACGTGCCGGTGCGGGTCTGCAAACTGTGCTCCCGCCCGAGCCCCCACGACCCCGTGATGTTGGGTGGACGGATCACGGTTGCCGGACCGTATCGTCCCCGCGCAGGACCGAGGAATGTTTCGGTCACTGCCGTGCGGAAGCGGGTCAGGAAGCTTCCCTGCTGGTTGGTTTGAGGAAACCACGATTTCCAGTCCCAGTGCCGGGATTTGGCGTGCTCCACCCAGTAGGGGATCCTGAAATCACTCCCGAAGAGGCGAATGACAACGCGTCTGATGACGCGTTCGACGTCCACCTTCCTGCTCTCACCCACGGCTGCCAGAGACGCGAGCAGGGTGTCCCCGGCGACTCCTTGCCACGCAGGAGACCCCGCTTCCGGGAGACCGTCGTCGCCAATCGTCGCCAGCTGTTCGAAGCAGGTGTTGATCGCGGTTTCGTACTTCTGGACGAGGACATCGATCTTTCCCTTGAGAGCCACGGCCTCGGCCACGTAGCCCTGGCGGCTCGCATCATCCTCAGGGACAGATTTGGCGTCGAAGTTGGCGGCTTCGGTCACCAGTGCATCGCGCTCCGGTTTGAGAGCGGAGACCTCGTCAGCGAACAGTGTCATGGCCGCCTTGATGCTGACACACCCGTCCGAGGCGTGCTGTCCGGACTGCAGGGCCGGGTCCAGGGCGGAGTACATGAGGTCCTGGTGGGGAGTCTCGTAACAGGCACTGAGGCCCTTCCAAGTGCTGTGGGCCGCCTCCACGTGCTCCGCGAAGCTGGCACCGTGCTCCATGAGGCTGGAAGCCGCGCTGAACAACGAAGCCGGATCCGGCCAGTCCTCAAGGCCGCTGATGTTGATGCTCACGCTTTCTTCCCATCCCTGATGCGTACCTCGTCCACCGCGTTGGCTGCGCGTTCGGTCTGGTCCGCCATCTCCTGGTCCCCCGCCTGGATGGCCGCGACGGCTGAGCGCCCACCGGCCACGGCATCGGTGATCTGCTGCTCGGCCCCGGTCATCCCTGCCGTCAGAACCCGGTTGTAGACGGCGTTCAATTTTGCCGCCAGCTTCGAACTCTTTCCCGTGCACAGGGAACCGAGCGTGTCGATGTCGCCCGACACCGATGTGTGAGCCGTCGACGCATTCGAGCGCTCCCCCTCGACCTTCGAGAAGATGCTGCTGCAAGTTTGGGCATTCACCCTGTAGTGGGTCATGTGTTTCTCCTGATTCCTGTTGCCGGGTCGAGACCCGCGATGGTCCCGACCAGACGCAGCCAGAACGGATCGTCGTGATCCTGCTGAATGGAAATGAGACGCCGGATGTTGCGCAGGGAGGGATTGACCCAGCTCACCGCGTCGCCTCGCGTGTTTGTGTGAACCCAGTTGAGGAACGGCTCATCGAAGTCGTCGCTCAGCGACATGTAGGTCCACCGCTGCTCCACGAACTCGCCCGCACCGCCCACATGAAGACCGGGCGTCACGTTCTGCTCGAGTTTGGCCCGTAGCTCTTTGCGGCTCAGTTCCAGGTGCATGTCGAACGGCCACGACGGGAACGCCTCCACCCAGGTCAGGAGAAGACGGAACAGGTCGTTCGAGGGGCAGTATCCCAGGAAATTCCGGCCCTTGAGCTCGGGGTGCGGGGTCACGAAAATCGTCGTGGAATCCGTCATCCAGAACCTGAACTCGGCGGATCCGGGAGCTGCCACCCGAATCTTCCAGGCCTCACCGCTCAGAACGTGGTCGACATACCAGAAACCGACGCTGGAGAGATTCCCGTCGTCGTCCACCAGCTCTGCGTCTGCCAGCTCTTTCCTCACCCCGCCCGTGACAGTGGGAAACACCCGTGTCCTGGCACCGTTCAGGAAGACCGTGCTCGCCTCATCGCTGAGCACGATCGGCTCGGCCTGCAACACGAGAGCGGGAGGCTCGATCACGCTGAGATCCTCCCGGGGTGCCCCGTCGTGTGCCGTCGCCCACTCGTCCAACACGACTGGGGGCACATTCGATTCCATGGGCGGTGAGGTGCGCTCCGCGACCGGCATGGCCGCCAGCGAATCCACGACCGCCTCGTGCTGATCACCCGGCGACCATTCGACAAGAGGCAGGGTCACGGTCAGTTCAGCGACCACACCGTCGACGACGGCGAGTTCCTGGATGCCCAGAATGCAGAGGATGTTCCCGTGGATCTCCTCGTTCGTGACCGGGGAGAGCGTCCAGATCCGGCGGTGCTCCACCCCGTGGCGTCGCACCGCCTCGACCCGCACCACCAGCGTGCCCGGCGTCTCCTTCCCGAACGCACGAAGATTCGCCTGGCTGACGGCCGCCAAGATGTCGGGGCGTTCCTCGACCCGGGATTCCCTGAGAACCGCGTTGGGTGTGAAACCCAGCACAGGTGCCGGCGCCGTCGCCACCACACAGCCCGGTTCCCGCGCCTCTGACCAGCCGTCAGGTATCTCACAGAAGAAGGTTGATCCCAGCAATTGCATGCTTTGTCCTTTCGGAGTTCCGCAAGTCTTCTTGAACCAGCTTGGCGGTCATTGTGACCCCCCGAGTCAGGGTTGATGGGAGTGTCGTGGTGTGTCGGCCACCTGAACGATGTATGGCTGTTCCCCGCGACGGATGTAGCGGCCACGACCGGGCGGCATGTGTTCCGGGGTGATCCGGGGCAGTATCTGACCCTCCGACCGGTCGCCGGACATCAGCAGTACCGCCCCGCCGGTGTCCCGGATGCTTTGCAGCAACGGACCGTAGAGTGCCCTCGTGGCGCCTGCGACGGGACGGGTGGCCACCACATGAAACCCCAGGTCCCGCGCCGCGGGCAGGTAGGGGACCAGCGGGGCGAGGGGTTCGGAACCGCCGGCCGAGATGATGTCGTGATCGTCGATGAGGAGCACGACCTGCGGGGAACGCAGTTTCTCCTCCGGGCTGCGGGAGGGACGGGCCTCCAGCTCGCTGGCGATGGAACTCGCGAGCCCCGCCGCTTGCCGGAGGGAACTGGCGTGGGCCGCGAGATAGGCATCGGGAATGACCCCCGGGACGTGTCCGCGTGGATCGACGACGGCGATCGCCAGTTCTTCTGGGGTGTATCGCTCGATGAGCCCCCGGGCGATGGTGCGCAGCGTGGTGGATTTGCCGCATTTCGCGTCGCCCAGCACGAGAAGGTGCTGGTCTCCGTCGTCGAGATCCCACAAGGCGGTGTCCATGGTGTCCTGCCGGAGGCCCAGCGGAATGGAGGACTCCTCGGCGGCGTCGGGCAACGACTCGGGCGGCAGGTGTTCGGGAAGCAACCGGATTGGCGCGGCGGCAGGACCGGACCACGACTCCGAGACCTGCTGCGCGAGTCGTTCGAGGGCCTCGCCGATGTCCTCGGATTCCGAGATCTCCAGGCTCGGGAGGGCCACCTGGGCCAGGGTCTTGTTGTCGGTCAGCGCCCGGCCTGGGGTGTCGGACGGAATGGTCGGGGCCAGTTTGCGGTCGATTATCGAATCGGTGGGATCGTTCAGGCGCAGTTCGACGCGGGTGCCGAACAAGGTCTGGTGCGCCATCCGGAGTTCTCCCCACCGGCCCATTGAGATCACCAGGTGCAGGCCATAGCTGGCGGCCTGGAGCATGAGACGGGTGAAGGAATCCTCGAGCGGTTCGAAATCGCTGCGGAGGATTCCGTAGCCGTCCACCAGCAGCACGATGTCGGCGCTTGCCAGTTGGGGCAATCGGCCCGCGGCGTGCATGGCGCGCAACTGCGACATCGAATCGATGCCGATGCTCTTGAACAGCTGCTCGCGGGAGCGCAGCATCAGGGCCAATTCCTCCACCAGACGACGCATCCGGTCGGTGTCCCCGCGCGTGGCAACCCCGCCGACGTGAGGGAAACCCTCGATGCGCCTGAGACCACCACCGGCCAGGTCCATGCCGTAGATCGCCACCTGCTGGGGGGTGGCGTGCAACGCCAGGGAAGCGGCCACCGTGCGCAACAGCGTGGTGCGACCGGTCTGGGGGCCGCCGATGATCGCGACGTGACCGCCGCTGCGGGTCAGATCCAGCGTCCAGGGGAGTTGGCGTTGATGCGCCGGATCGTCCTCCAGACCGACAACCACCTGCAGCGGATCGCCGTCGGAGCGTTCCCTGACCTGCCCGAGAGTGAGGCGGCTGGGTAGTGGCGGAAGCCAGACCGGGGAGACGGCTGTGTCGTCGGCCCGCAGCCCTGCGACAACCTCCTCCACGAGGGTGCGTCCCGTGTCCGGGCGACGCAGCAGGGGAACCGACGGGTCACGTTCGTCGACGTTTATGCCGTTGTAGACCGGGAGTTCGTAGATGCGTGGACCCGAGGTCACCGTTTCCTGACGGACCCCGCTCGGCACGGGCCCGGAGACGTATCCGGCGCGGAATCGCTGATACACCGAGGTGTCGACCTTCAAATAGCCGTAACCGGGCATGGGTGGCAGGTGGAAGGCGTCGGTGGAGCCGAGCACCACCTGGGACTCCGATTCGCTGAAGGTCCGCAACCCCAGACGGTAGGACAGATAGGTGTCCAGGCCGCGCAGTTTCCCGCCCTCGATCCGCTGGCTGGAAAGCAGCAGGTGAACCCCGATGGAGCGTCCGATGCGCCCGATCTGCAGGAACAGGTCGATGAAATCCGGTTCGGCGGTGAGCAGTTCACCGAATTCGTCGATTACCACGAACAGGTGCGGCATCGGAGGCAGGTCGGGTCGTTTGCGGCGCAGTTCCCGGTAGTGGGTGATCGACGGCGAGGAGTCCGCGTCCTTGAGCTGCTGCTGGCGTCGCACCACCTCGCCCTGCAGCGATGCGCGGGCACGCACGGTCAGTTGTGGATCGTCGGCGAGGTTGTCGATCAGACCGGCCAGATGGGGGAGCGGGGCGAAGGGGGAGAAGGCCGCCCCACCCTTGTAGTCGATGAGGATCATTGCCAGATCCTCCGGTGAGTGCGCCGTCGCGAGTGACAGGATCAGGGTGCGGAGCATCTCCGACTTGCCGGAACCGGTCGCGCCGATGCAGATGCCGTGCGGCCCCATTCCCTGCTGGGCGCTTTCCTTCAGATCCAGGTGCACGGTGCGGCCGTTGTCGTCGATGCCGAACGCGACACGCAGGAAGTCCGCCGGGGTGCGGGGACGCCACAGCTGGGCCAGATCGATGGGCTGGTGCAGGTCGATGCCCAACATGTCCTCGATGTCGGCCTGTTCACCCTCGACGACCTCCTGGTGAAGGGCCGAGAAGGTGCGGCGTGCGGCGAGGTCACGGGCAATGGCCTCAAGCTGCCAGGACTCCGCCCCCTCCGGGGTGAAATGGGTGGTGCTGGGCTCGGTGCCGCGGGCCCCGTGTGTGATGGTCGCTTCGTCACGCAGGTCGATGCGGATGTCAACGTCGTCGGGTTCGTCCAGACGGTCATCCAGGAGGTGGATGACGGTCACCTCCAGGTCACGGTGGTGGAGGGTCTGATCGGGATGCCGCAGGCCTGATGCCGGGTGCCCGTGATCATCGGAGAGCACCACCAACCGGGACAGCTCCTCCGCCTGCCCACCCCGCCGTCTGGCTGCCGTAGCGGCGGCGGAGCGTTCGGCCATCTCGCTGGCGAGGATGTCGCTCAGCGCATCAAGGGTGGGTGCGACGCGCCGGGCCGGCACGGGTCCGTCGAAAAGGTTGGGATCATGAACGTGCGGCAGCAGGTCGAAACCCCGCCAGTCGCGCGCGTGTTCAGCGGGGAAGGCGGCCGCCAGCTCCAGGTCCTCGGGCAGTTGGTGGGCAGCGAGTTGCATGACCAGTGCGCGGGTCATGGGGATGGTGCGTTCGCGAGGCCCGATCACCGCCACCACCGCGGCTTCCCTCAGATCGGCGGTGGCGGGCATCGCCTCGATGAAGGAATGGGAGCTGGTGAGCATCTCGGCCTCGCGCAGCAGAATCGGGTCGATCGGCTCCACGGGGGATTCGGAGGTGGGAACGTTCAACGTGAACCACGGCACCGTCGCCATCCCGATACGCGCCTGGAGGTGGTCGGCGTCGGAGCGGCGGCGCTCCCACAACCTCTCGGGGTCGTGGATGAAACTGACGATCCCGGACGGGCTCGGGTGCAGCGCCAAAGCGGTGTTGCGGGTGTGTTCGGCCTGTTCCCGCAGCTTGTCGCGGGTGCGTTCGAGGTAGTCGAGGTAGCGACTGCGGTGAAGACGCAGCTGCTTGCCGGCGCGTCCCCGGCTGGAGATGGCGAAACCGAGACCGCTGACGAGGGCCACGGTGAAAACCACGGCGGCGATCAGCATGAACAACGGCTGGCCGTTGCGCATAACCACCATCATCACCACGGATGTGAGCGCCCCGACCACCGGCAGCAGGAACTGGAACGGGGTCGGGCTGATCTCGGCGCCGAGCGTGGGCGGCGACGGGATCTCGATCGGGTCCGGACGTTCGAGCGGTGTCGTGGTGCGGGTGGGGCGTTGGATTCGTCTGTGAGCCGAGGCGGGTTCCTGGAGTTCCTGATCCTCGGGAGCCATGGTTTCGTTCGTCACGGGATGCGTCCCTTCCCGGGGCGGGTGAGCGTCTCGATCAGGCCGGCGGCCAGGCGGTACATCTCGAAGGCATCGGGTTCCCTGAGTTTCTTGCGGGTGCCTGAGCGGCGATCGTGTCGTTGCAGGACCGATGTCGAGGGAAGTCCACGCACCAGGGCGCGGATTGACGGACCGACCACACCGCGCACATCGGCCACGGCCAGCAACACGGGAAGGCGTTCACCCAGGGCCGTCGCGACGTCGAGGGTTGACTGGATCATTCCCCTGTCGGCTGCCGTGACCAGACACAGCGCGTGGGAATCGGTGGCTATCAGGTTCAGCTGGGGAAGCGGCGCGGCTCCCCAGTCCGTGATCGTCAGATCGTGGTCGCGCTGGGAGTTGCCGACGACCTCACCCCAGAACAAGAGCGGATCACTCCAGTGCTCGGGGGTCAGATGACGCACCGTGTGCGGGCGCGTCAACCGCGCGAACTGCGACCGTTCAGGATCGTCGGTGGTGACGACGAGCAGACGGTCCGGACGCAACCGGGCCAACGTCACGGCCAACCCGGAGGCGATGGTCGTGGTGCCGCTCCGGTGCCCTATCGAGGCGACCGCGATCCGTCGCCTCACCGGCAGCGGGGTGTTGATACTGCGTGCCAGCTGCGCCAGATGCCGGTGACGGGCACTTCCCGAGGCCCGAAGCCAGGCGCTGATCATCGGAAGGTCTCCAACAGATCGGTGTACACGTCGAGCGCGCCCAGGGCCAGAGGGATGGTGGTGATGATCAGCAGCACCTCCGCGACCTCGGCGGCGCGCCGCAACTTGGCCGCGAGGACAGCGCTGGGCCGGATCAGGGCGACGCCGAACAACGCGGCCAGCAGGGCGGTTGCGATGGCCAACCGTGACGTGGGGCTGAGTTGCGGACTTCCGATGAGCATCACCAGCAGCGGCACCAACCCGGCGATCAGGAGCGCGATGCGCTGCGGTACGAGGGGCAGCACACGGGCGCGCAGCAGGAGAACCAGACAGATCACCGGGGTCAGGCCGGTGGCCCACGGGTTCTCCTGACCGGACAACGACAAGAGCGCAAGTCCCGTTGGGAGGCCGATCGCGATGAGGGCCCAGGTGAGGGTGGCGAATCCCTCCTCGATGGCGTGGTCAACGTCCCGGCGTTCCGAACGTTCCCCACGCATGGCGCGATCGTCGTACCGGGTCAGTCCGCTCAGGGCCAGGGCCACTCCCGGCAACAGGCCAATGAGCGCCATCCCGGTCAACGCCGTCACCACGGCGACCAGGAGCTGCGGCCAGGACAGCTGGTCCCCCAAAGCGGCCAGGACAGCTGCCAGCACCCCGATTCCGCTGCACAGCAGAGCCGAACGCCGGCTCAAACCGGCCCCGATGATCGCCCCGAGCACCAGCCAGGCGGCGCCCGCCAGGACGACGATGCGAGTACCTGCGGTCCAGGGCTGGGGAGCCAGGACGAGCAGGGGAGCGGCGATCCCGAAGGCCGCGGCCCCGAAGGCGGCGGCAGCACCGGTGCGGGAGCGGCGGGCGAAAAACACCGCCAGGGCGGTCAGAAGTGCGGCCGCCAGGAGAAGCCAGTAGTTCCTCGGATCCGTGAGCCCACCCAGCACGGCCTGTGCGCTCACCGAGACGATGCTGCCGACAACAGCGGAAAGTGTCGCGACCGAGGCGGCGCCCGCGCCCTCGCCCCAGTGATCGCCACGCCGCCCGGCCGCCGTCGCCACCGTGTCGGTGATGTCAACGATCTCGGGGGGATGAGGGGCATCGTCGAGAGGGACCAGGTGGATCATCGTGCCGTGGTCAACCCCTTGGTCCCCGAGGGTCGCGTCGAGTTCGATGCGCACTCCCGTGAGCGTGGTCAGCGCGATCTCACGTCCCCCGGGGATGCGTTCGTCCAGCACCTCCAGCAATTGCGGCAGCAGCGCCCCGACGGGTTCGTCGTCGGGAAGGACCAGGTCGGCCTTGCGGTTGCTGCCGATCATGGTGAGTCGCGTGTAGGCCATCACCGCTCCTTCTTGACGACAGTGAGGGTTTCCGGATCGATTATCAGACCCGATGCCGGGTCCGTGTAGGTTCTGGTCTCCGGGTCGTAGTACCAGCCGAGTCGGATGTCGATCGTGCGGCCCTGGGGGTCGGTGGCCAGCATGGTTTCGGGATCGACCCGGAAACCGGTCCGGGGATCGATGTAAATGCCGGTTTCCGGGTTGAACAACAGCCCCGTCTTCTCATCCTCGACGTATCCGTTACCGGGTTTTATGGGATTGGCCTTCATGGCCGCCATGAAGGAGTTGACGGCTTGTTCGTGCTGTTGGCGTTCCAGCAGGCCCAGCACGAAACCGGTACCCAGACAGGCGATCCCGACAACCGCTGCGAGAATCACCGAGCCGAGCAGCCGGCCCAGATTCGTGTTCACCTTGTGTCTTTCCGTGAGTCTCCCGTGGATGAAGGCGGAAGCGAGACGTTCCCTGTGGGTCTTGGTGGTCTCGATCAGGGTGCGGTCGAATTCGTTCATCGCGTTCCTGGCAGGTTCGGAAGGGCCTCGATCCGGAGCTCACGCTGCCCCAGCCGGAGATGAGCCAGCAGACCGGGAGCCATGGGGAGGCTGATGGTCTGGTCCGCGGGTAGCGGGTGATTTCCCTGGGCGGTGATGATGGCGGTTCCGCCCAGGCTTCCCATGTCGCTCAGCAGCAGCAGACCTGATTCGCTCCACAGCATCAGATGGGTGCGGGAGATGGTCCGGCTGATGTCGGTGACGGCCAGGCAGTGGTAGGGGGGAGCCACCCGTGGGTCGCGCCCGATCACGCATGGCATGTCGAGCCGGTAGCTGGAGCCGTCGTCAAGGGAGGCGATCAACGTCACGTCGACGGGTGGGCGTCTCGGTGCCGTGGTGTCCAGGACGAGGGGGCGGGGCCGTGGGCGCAGCGGATCCTGGCCGCGTCTGATGTCGACGGCGTGCAGACCAGGCAACCTGCCGGGCAGCCCGGTCACCGGGTCAACCGAGCGCAACCCCAGGAGCAGATGCCCGGGGCTGGTTCCCCGGTGCGTGCGCAACCGCCACCACATGACCGTCAGGAAGATCGTGACGAGAGCGCTCAGTGACACGACCAGAGTCCTCGGGAGATCACCGGCCAGACCCCAGAGGGCGACGGCCGTGACGACCAGGACGATGATGATGAGATCCAGAACCGAGGAGGCGAACAGCCGCCACGTCCTGGCCGGGACATCGGCGAAGGCCGGGGTGCTTCCAGCCATGGGTCGAACCTCCTCTCCCGCAGCCGTGGTTCGGAGGCAAGTCAATCATGTCCTTCGGTTAGTTGCGTATACCGGGGTTAACCGGGTTTGTGTTGTGTGGTCCTTGGCGAATGGCGCGATGTCCTCTTTTTGGCTGACGGGGTTTTGGGGGAGTTGAGTGTTGCCGCTTGTCGGAGTGGTTTTGGGTGGGTGCTCGCGGGACGGGGGGTTAGGTTGATTTTTCAACTATGCTTGCGTGTCCTTGGGTTTTCGGGTGAGGGTTGCGAGACTCGAATTCAGTCGTCCAAGGAATTGAGGATTGTTGTGAAGTTCGCGATGGAGAGCGACGCGCTGGTTGATTTGGGGCAGCGAACGCAGGCGGAGTCGGAAGATCTCGGTGTTTTGGTGAGAAATCTGTTTGATGCCGCGGAGCCGCTGGCGGGTCAGATGAACGGTCCGGCTCGGGCCGCTTTTGACAAGTTCAAGGGCAGTATTGATGACATTGCTTACTCGCTGAACAGTGCTTTGGCCGGGATTGTTGGCTCGATCTCTGGGCAGAACAAGGCCTTTGTTGGGGCTGCTGAGGATGGTGCCGCAGTACATACTTCTGCTGAAGGGGCGGCTGACTTCAGCGCTGGTGTGTTCTTGAGGGGAATCGGCCCCTGCTGATCGGGCTGACCGGTTGAGCTTTCGGTACCTGTTCGGATGTTTGAGTTTTCTGGGAGAGTGTGTGATGTCGGGTAATCAGATGGATCGTAATGATTACAGCGTGGCTGCGTCGCAGAGCGCGCAGGCCAATTTTGAGGCGGCTGCCTCCAGGCTGGAGGCGGCATTGGACCGTCGGGACAGCGATGTGAAGCAAGCGATGGGTAGGTATCAGGCGGATGGCGTGTCTGAGGAGTATGCGCATCTGGAGCGGCGATGGAATATGGGTGGGCATCAGGTGCGTGAGGTGATCGGCGCGATTCGCCAATCGTTGGGGGACAACGACGACATTGCCGTCCGGGCTCTCTCCACTGCCGCAGCCGCCGTTCCCGATGTTGGCAGTTCCGCCAGGTGATGGAAGTTTCTTTCTCTCCGTTCGCCGATGGGTGGGGGCACGATTATCGGACCCTGTTGTGTTCGAGCGAGCGGGTCACTTTGACGGCGGCGGTTCGCGGGTTCATCCGAGAAGCTCTCGCGAGTCAGGTCAGGCCGGTTCTGGGTACTTCAACGGCAGCTCATCTGGGCTGGTTCGTCGCCGACGAGTTGCGGTTCTCGGGTGGCTACTGGACGGTCAGGGGTGAGGACGGGGCCGTCTATGACGGGCGTTCCGGGTATCGACTCGATGCGCTTGAGGATTTGTGGGGGGAGTTCTCCCCGGACCGGGAGCAGTTGTGGTCCTTCAGGGAGTTGGCTCCCAGCGCCCAGGGGGCGTTCTTCTTTGATGTGTTCACCCGGGAGAGGGCCCAGGAGAAAACCCTGTGTGGGGCGGTGGCCGAGCACATGGTCGCGGGACTCGGTGGGGGCAGGTTGGTTCGTTGGGGTGAGTGCGAGCCGCTGGCCAATGTGTGGAGCAAGGGCGACCTGACCGGTTCGTTGCGGGCGCAGATGCCTACATCGCGGCGTCATCTGGCAAGGGGGGAGCACGGGGAGCCGGTGAGCATCCAGGTTTCCAGGACCAGGATCGGGCTGCTGGAACACACCCGAGGGTTGGTGCCGGCCGGCGAGTACGGGAGACCTGATGGTCTTGTGGAAGGGATGCCGTTGGCGATGCATCCGGCGATCACCGAGACCCTCAAAGGCTTGGTCGACGGGTTTCGCCCGAACTTGGCGATGGTCTCGTACAGCGAGGTGGTTGATCAGGACGGATCGCTGGGGCAGATCGCGTCCAGAAGAAGAATGGACGTGCCGTTGGCGGTGTTGATCGGGGCTCCTGCGGTGCGGGACCTGGGGATCAATGTTGCGGATTTGTCGGTGAACCACGATGTGACTCCGCTGGGTTTGAGACGGGCACCGAGTTTGTTGGTCAGGTTCAGCGGCAGGGACGAGCTGTGGCATCAACTGGTCGCTTTCGCCCACGATCTTGATCAGGAACGCCTGGCAGCGGTGTTGGCGGTCGAGTTCGACGACGCGAAACCCCGGGAAGAAACGAGAGGATGACCAGGTGGCCACTGAACTGGTGTTGCTCAGCGAGGTTCCGGTCACGGCCGAGGTACACCACCGCGCCTATGCGCGTCTCGGCATGGAGGGGGAGATGTTCGAGTGGCTCGACGGCCAGTTTGCGACCCTGCACGACGAATCCGGGCGGCATGTTCTCACGGTGCATGCGCCCGTGGTGATCCACGACGCCCGGGAAGCAGTGGCTGCGCTCAAGGATCCGCCAGGGGCGTTCGGGTTGTGGAGTGAAATCATGGTGCCTTTTGACAACACGGAAACCGGCCGTGCGGTGGCCGAGGCCCTGGCTGTTGAGGTCGGTGGCCTGATCAGGGAAAGAGTGTGAGGATTGTGGCAGGCAGCTGGAAGATAGATCCCGCCGGCGTGGAGGGAATCCTGGAGCAAGTTGGGGCCGAGCAGCAGGGTTTGGTCGCGGCGCTGGGTGAGGGAGAGTTCGAGGCGATATTCACCGGGATCGGTGAGGCCGGTGGATTGATCGCCGAAGTGCCGAAGGCGTTGCAAGCTTTGATGCAGAATCAGAAGTCGAATCTGCAGACAGTCACCAACAGGGTCGCTGCGGGCACGAACGGGGTGGCGAACGCTGTGGTTTCCTACAACCAAGGACAGGAAGCAATGGCCGGCGAGTTTCAACGGCAAATGGTCGCTTCCGCGTCGAGTGGCGACTTTTCTTATTTCGAAACCAATGGATACAAAAGCGGGCTGTAAGAATATCTGCAGAACCGGTCAATAATGGGTTTTCAGGGCAGGGAGTGGTGAGTGATGGCTGAGCAGCCACAGTCGGGTGACGGTTTGGTAATGCCGGAGGCGTTTCCATGCAAGAGCGAAAACATCAATGTGGAAAACGTCAAATCGGCGTCCTCGAAATTGAAGTCCATGGGGCAGACGGTTGATTCCAAGATGGATGCGATCGTTGGTCTGTGGAATGGTTTACCAGCCGTGTACGTTGCCCCGGAGGCCGAACAGGCCTACGGTTTGATGGCGCCGGCCGCCACTGCCTCGGAAGCGATCAAAACCAAATTTGAGAAGGCCTCCAGCGCGTTGGATACGTTCGCGGAGGCAATAGGCCCCGTCAAGTCAGAACTCGCCAGTTTGGAATCCGAGGCCGCCACATTCCGCAGCAACACCCTGTCAACCTACGGGGACAAGTGGCGGGATCATCAGGAAGTGGTGGACCGCAACAACGAATTACTCGGCCGCTACGCCAAGATCGTGGAAACGATGACCACCGCGGCCGCCACATGCGCCACCGCAATCAATGGACTGCTGGACGGGGTCAGCTTGCCTGCGGTGGAGGGGATCTCCGCCGAAGCGATCATGAAATCAGGGGAAATAATGCCCTGGGGTGGTGCGGTCGAGAAAAACCGTAACTGTGGTGAGTCGGTGGTCCATGGGGTAGGGAACTTCGCCAAGAGCACTTGGGAGGGTGTAACCGCCATGGTCGGGTTCGGTCCCGACGGGTGGAGTCTGGGGAATTTCGCAAACACGTGGCTTGGTATGGCTGATTTCATTGGCTCAACCGCCTTGCTGGCTTCGCCTACGCTGAGTGGGGCGATCAAGTTCTTCGGTAATGATGATGTGGATGCTTGGGTTGATCAACGTCATGAGGTTGCCAAGACGGCATTGAGCGGTATGGTCGGTTTCGATTACGCGGCGCACAAGGCTGGTAAAGATGGTTGGCACAAGTGGAAAGAGGACGGAGTCGCAACCTTCACCGAAACTGCGTTGAATATCGGATCCAATTTCATTCCCGGTGCTGGGGCCGGTGGGGCGGCCGTCAAGGCTGCTGCCATGAGTAGCAAGGTTGGCGGCCTCACGGTGAAAGCGGCGACCTTCACCACCAAGGTGGCTGATTTCGCGGTTCCCGGTGGTGGTTGGCTGGTCAAGGGTGGGGTCAGAGTCGTCGAACTCGGCGTGGATGCAGTCAAGAAGGTCGATCTTCCGTTCGGGGCGGGCAAGAGTCCGCTGTCGGTTACCGAGGGCATGATTCCTACTAAGGCGGGACCACTGACGCCTGGTTCGCATGGTGTTCCTCAGGGTTCGGGGTCGCGTGCTGGGGGGTATGTTGCTGATTCTTCGTTGCCTGCGGGTAAGCCGCTGGCTGGTCCTGATTTTGAGGCTCCCGCGAATGTTGGTGGGCCGAGGTTTGGTCCGGATCCGGCTGATTCTGGTTTGCACTTGAACAGCGCTTCGGGTGGTGGGTCGGCAGGTTTGCCGCGTCCTGATTTGGTTGATTCTGTTGTTACCCATGGGGATCCTGGTAAACCGCCGTCGCGTTTCGATATGGATGATGCCCCTGATGTGGGTGTTGCTCCGGGTGGGAAGAAGCCTTCGTCCGGGCTTGGGAGTGATGATGCTTTCGGGTCGTGGTCTCGGGAGAAGGTGGCTGCTTCTTCTCCGTCGCCTGATGGCAAGGGGCCGTCGGGTCATGGTGATGGTGCCGGGGCTCGTGAGCCTGCGATGGCCGGGGCTTCTGCGGGGGCGGGGCGGAATGTGTTGGATCTGGAGTCGTCGCGGGTGTCGGCAGGGGCGGGGGGAAGTCGTCCTGTCGAGGTGGGCGGGTCTTCGTCCCATGCGCGAGCACCGGAGCCTGTTCATGTTTCGGCCGGCAATGGTGGTGGAGGGCCGAGTGCGCATCATCACAGTGGTGGGGTCGGTCATGGTGGTGGATCGTCGCCTGGTGGCGGTGGGTCCGCGAGCGCCCACCTCGGAAACAATGGTGGGGTCGGTCATGGCGGTGGGTCATCGCATGGTGCTGGCAGCACGACCCCGCACACCGGTGGTGGTGGGGCCGGGCATGGGGGTGGAACCTCGCATGGTGGGTCGTCGGGGCATCATGGTGGTACGTCGGGTCAGCACGGTGGCGCGCCTGGTCATGTGCCGGAGCCGGAGGTTGGATCGCGGCCGAGGCGTTCTCCGGATGAGAACAACGTGCCGGATGATCATGCGTCCGGGTCGGGCAACCGTAGGGGTGAGCCGGGAAGTGATGTTCCTGATGCTCCTCGGAAGAAACCGGATGCTGATCTCGCGGATTCGCCTGACCAGCGTCCTGGTGACAGGACACGTCCGGAGGGGCGTGGGGACGATGTCGAGCGGCCCCGTACTGATGCCGGTGATCCTGCCAAACCCAGAACCGACACCACACCCGACAACCATCCGGGT
>NZ_DBHHFZ010000009.1:30244-34103 GCF_057238465.1 Arachnia sp. | reverse complement strand
CGGGATAGGCGTCCTGATGTGGATGAGCATTCGGGTCGGGATAGGCGTCCTGATGTGGATGAGCATTCGGGTCGGGATAGGCGTCCTGATGCGGATGAGCATTCGGGTCGGGATAGGCATCCCGACGTGGATGAAAACCCTGGCCGGGGTGAGCATCCCGGTGACGGGCGTGGTGACGGTGCTGATGGTGGTGCCAATGGTGTGGATGATCATCGTCATCCGGATGAGGGTTCTGGTTCTGGTGGTGATGGGTCGGATCATGGGGGATCGGGTTCAGGAAACGATCCGATAGATGATCTTCCCCGCTACGACGAGAAGGGGAATCCTCTCTACGATGACCACGGCGATCCGCTGGAGGTTGATCGTGGTGATGGTCGGAAACACTACGCTTCTGATCCGGAAGGCACCTTCAGGAGCCAGGACGACAGACTGCGGCATTCCGACAATGGGCAGTTCGCGGAGGATCCGTATGCTCACAGACCGAAGGGCATCAAGTACTACGCCCGGAAGATCCTGTTGGGTGATCATGACTGGAACAATCCCGCGCTGGCTGAACGCACTAAGGCTGATACGCGTATCTGGGATGAGGCCCGCGCCAAAGCACGCACGGATCGTCGTGCGGCCACTCAGGCGATCAATGACATTGAAACCCTGAAAACACTAGACGGTAAGAAACTGCAACTCGACACCACCGACAAGTCCTACAGAAAACTCGCAAAAGAGGTCGATGACGTCATTGATGGCTTGGATCTTGAATCACAAGCGAAAGCGGAAAAGATCAGGGACAGTCTCGAGGTCGCCGCGAATTCTGCGTCTGATTTGCGGAAGGTCTCGGAGTGGGCTGGGGATCGTGCGGGGCATCACTTCACTCTCGATCACGCCCCGGATGCGGGTGGTGCAGGGCGCAAGCCTCTGCTGGGTGAACCCGCCGACACCCCGGATGGGGCGAAACCAACCGGCGCGGGGAGGGGGGACCGGTTCAGCACCGAGGGCGATTCGCGGCTGGTGGTTGGGGAGAACAAGGGCGGCGACAGTCCTGGGCTCGGCAGCCGGGAGACTGCCGCGGGTCCCCGGGCGCAGCAGGGAACCGCGGAGTACGTGATGGACCTGTTGAGCGGGAAGAACCAGGACCCGAGACTCCTCGAAACCCTGACGGCCTTGGAGCACTCGCCAGAACACGCCGGCTTCTACCAGAAACTGAAAACCGAAGGCGTCGAGGTCGTGTATGAGATGGTCAACGCCCGAACCGACGGCACCGTCAAGGTGGGACAGTTTGATCTGGGTGGTAAAGTCATCCTCAAACTCAAGGACGGACAACTCGTCGCCGAGTTCATCAAGAAAGAAACATAATGCCCAGACCTACCCCGCAAGACTTCATCACCTGGACCAATACGCTCGTGCAGTTTCCGTGGCCCATCCAACTCAACGACTTCCCCCCTTACGCCGAGAAACTGGGCTGGAAACCCACCCCGCGACCAACCTGGTTCAGCGTCTGCGCTGACGACGACGTCGGGAATGTGATCTTCAGCGAGAATGAATCGGGGAATATCTATCGTCTTAGGGTCTCCATGGTGAGAAACATGGCTGAGGATGCTGAGGGTGCTGCTGAGTTGAATGATCATTTCGTGTCCTGTGTGGCTGCTGGGAGGGAGGCGTGGGGGGAGCCATTCCTGCTGGAGGCCGGGGAGGACCCGGCTGCCACTTGGAAGTTCCCCGAAGGTGCGTTCGCTCAGGTAACAGGAGGCTTCAGAGCCGTCTTGTTTCGGTTCTTCACGCCACAGGGGCAGTGGTATTTCGCCTAGAAAACTCAAGAGGCTTACTTGCGGGCGGTGCATCCATCAGCAAAGCCTCAAACCAAGATCCGCTTGGGGGCGAGTGTGGATAAGCCTCATCCGGTAAGCAGATTACCAAGAATATTCGTAGCGAAGTAGGTGTAAAGGAGTTTTGTGTACATGTCGTGGGATGATTTTGAGGAGAGGTTGTTTTCGACTGTTATGGCGTTTCCGTCGCATACGATTTTGATTGTTGGTGTGCCGGATCAGGCCGGGAAGACGGGGACACCGTTTGTGCAGTTTGGTGGGATCTATGCGTTTGGTCACAACACCACGATGACTGCTGAGTTGTCCTTGTTGAATGCCGGGAATCAGCGGGTCACCTTCACTGATGCGCAGCAGGCGGAGTTTCGGGAGTTGGGGTTCGCTCCTGATGAGGATGGTTTCACGTGGGGTCAGGAGCTTCCCTGGCCCACACCCAGTCACATCATCCGGAATGTTGTTCGGGCTTGTGTTATCCGGCTTCGGGATATTGGTGGTGTCGATTCTCCGGAGCGGCTCGTCTACAAGGCGTGGAGTTATCCCGATTATCGTGATGAGATCCCCGAGGAGGAGCGTAGTGTCGGGACCGATGCACTCGACCTTCCGTCCCTTGGCCTCCAGCGGGAGCGTGTCTGACAACTGGCACGTAGGGACCTATCCGAAACCACCCACCTCCAGGGTGGTTTCGGATAGGTCCTTTTTGCTATCGCGTCACAGTCGGAGCATGTGGTTTCTCGTCACAGTCGAAGCCAAGGACGGACAACTCATCGCCGAGTTCATCAAGAAAGAAACATAATGATCATATTCCCCCCGCAAGAATTCATCACCTGGACGAACACGCTCGTGCAGTTTCCGTGGCCCATCCAAGTCGACGACTTCGCCCCCTACGCCGAGAAACTGAGCTGGAAGCCCACCTCGCTGCCGACGTGGTTCAACGTGCTCCCTGACAATGATTATGCAGTGACGAATATCAGTAGTGACAGGGATGGGAATGTGTGCAATCTGTTTTTGCCCGTGGCGTCGAATGAGACCGAGGATGCTGAGGGGCCCCTTCGGGGGGAAGCATTTCCTGTTCCGGCAAATGAGGAATAAGATACACCATGACCGCACTGACTACCGAAGAGTTCATTACATGGGCCAATCGCCTTGCCGGCCTCCCGTGGCCCATGACCACCGGAGAATTCGCGAAGATCGCGACGGGCGAGTTCGGATGGGCCATCTTCGATGGCGACCAAGTGCTCACCGCCACCTTTTCAAACTGCTCCGAATATGTCTTGGTAGGAAGAAGAAGCACCGGCGAGGTTCGCAGAATTCTTTTTGCTGCAGTCAAGGCTGAGAAGAGCGGGAGTCGGAATGAGCTTGCCCGATTGAACGATCACTTCGTCAATTACGCTAATGCAGGTTTGGTTGAATGGGGAGAAGCTTTCAAAACGGTTACTGGGAAACGTCCGCTCAAGGCTTGGAGGACTATAGACGATGGAGTGTGTGAACTGGTGCGCGGTCCGCATGAGGTGACTGTTGCTCTTTATACTCCCCAAGGGGCCCGCTATTACGAGTAGTCGCCAGACTTGAACAACACATCTCCTCCAGAGAGGGGGGCCGACGCCATAAGCAGAATCTTGGAAGACGCGAGAATCTACGACGTTGATGTGATCTACACTCCTGAAAGGTGACCACGAACATGACCCACGATCTCGATGACATTTCCGTGTATGCGTGCTGGACGCGTCTCAATGAAACACCAGAAGACATCGCCCACCGAACAATGCGTTTCATGAAAGAATTCTCAACCCGAATCGATGTGGGACCATGGGAACCATTGGAGGGCGAATGGGACGGCACCGAGGCTGGGCTTGTTGAGGTTATCAAGAGGAACCCCATCACCGATGATGACGGGGAACCCATCCCCGGAGATGGATACCATTTCACATTGAACAATGACCGTGGCCCTTTGAACACCGACTTCAGCGTGCGAGCCGGTACGGACCGACTCTTCGAACGAATCGCTTCACCTCGTTTGATGCAGAAGTATTATCGGTCGGTGC
>NZ_DBHHFZ010000009.1:0-30144 GCF_057238465.1 Arachnia sp. | reverse complement strand
ACACTTTCCAGGCCAACCATCTTGACGAGGTCCCCATCGAATGGTGACACCACCCACCTCACAACCAGCAAAACCAGAAATGAAAGGACCCCTTCAAGAGCAAACAATCCCCACACCCAACAAGGGGAGGAGACCAAGCCGCACCATGACTGCACTGACCACCGAAGAGTTCATCACATGGGCCAACCGCCTCGCAAACCTCCCATGGCCCATGACCTTGGAAGAATTCACCACAACAGCAACCAAAGACTTCGGATGGAGCACTACCGAGGGGAAACAGCGATTCAATGCGAACTTTTCGATGTGTTCAGAACATGTTATGGTCACTAAGAGGAACGGAAAAGAAATCCGAAAATCTTATTTTCCGTTGGCTAGAGTGAAGACGGAAAGTCAAGATTGCGAGGTGCGACTGAATGATTTTTTCGTTAGTTATGCGACTGCCGGTTCAGAGACGTGGGGGGAACCGTTAAGGACAGAGCATGGTAAGGAGCCATTGATGGCATGGAGCCATCCGACCGGTTGCATCCTGCAGATCGTTCGAACGGATCCGTTGGTATTGTTTACTTTCTACACTCCACAAGGCGCCCGCTACTACGAGTGAAGATCCCTGAGTTGGGCAACAAGACCTTCAAGATCCTAGGTGTACTTCTTTGGGTGCATTGAGGGTGATTCACGGTCGTCCTCAACTGTGCCCTGACTAGGGATTTCACCGAAGAGGGGGCCGCCTGTAGATGAGCCTCATCATTGTGGGCTCATACAGCGCTTTCCCAAAGCTCCTCAGCCTAGCGCATAGCCAACCATGTACGAGAATCCACCTTTCTGCTAAACAATCCACCCCATCCCTCCGCGGAAGTGAGAACCTATTTATGACAGTATCCGAGACTTGGGAAGATTTCGAGTCAGCCTTGACGTCTGTGCTTCTCGATCTTGAGGAGCGGGAGATGGTCACCATCAAACTGGCGGGAGGTGAGATTCCGTTCATTCAGTTCGCTGGCCTAGGGTCCCTCAAGGGGGTTGATGAGATCCGAGCCGAGTTCTCCGCGGAGAATGTCGAAGACGACAGAGGCGGTTCCGTCACCTTCACGTCTGAGCAGCGTGCTTTCTTCACGCAGGCTGGTTTCGCGGTTGCGAAGGAAGGGCTCGTGTGGCGGCGTGACTATCCGTGGCCCACTCCCAGCCGCATCATCCTTGAGGTTGTTGCGGCCTGCATCACCCGCCTCCGCGACGTCGCGGGAATCGACAGCCCCCAACAACTGTGTTACATGGCTTGGCGATACCCCGTCTGGCAGGAAACCCCCCAGGGTGAGGAGTACATTCCCGGAGAAGTAGATCTTCCGATTCCCGAACTCGGTATCCCCCACGAATAGATCAAGATTTCGAGAACAGGTTTTGCTGCTCTAATGTGATCTACACTCCTGAAAGGTGACGAAGAACATGACTCACGATCTCGATGATATTTCCACACGCGCGTGTTGGACGCGTCTCAATGAAACACCAGAAGATATCGCCCACCGAACAATGTGTTTCATGAAAGAATTCTCAACCCGAATCAAGCTGGAGTGCTGGAGGCCGCTGAGGGATGAGTGGGATGGCACCGAGGAAGACTTGGTCACAGTGGTGAGGAACAATGCGGTAAGGACCGAGGAAGGCAAAATCAGCCGCGGCGCCGGATACAGCATCACCCTACTCAACGGCACTGACATTTTGAACACCGACTTCAATGTTTCCGCCGGCGAGGACCAGCTCTTCGAACGAATCGCTTCACCTCGTTTGATGCAGAAGTATTATCGGTCGGTGCATGCGTCGGCGGGTGAGTTGTGGGACGCCTCGGTTCACGCCGCCGTCACTGCCTTCGACCCCGCATTCGTCACCGGTCAGGAGCGAGCTGTTCTTCGCATGACCCGCCGGGGCGGCTGGAAGATCTCGTTCGGGTATCGGGTGTGGATCAATGACTGGGTCGGCAATGTCACCAGCCATGCGGAAGGCCTTACCACCGAGCGCCTCGGCAATGGCACCCTCATCCGAGTGCCTGATGACTGGCCGGCCCAGCGGGTTGTCGATGCCTTGACCGACACTTTCCAGGCCAACCATCTTGACGAGGTCCCCATCGAATGGTGACACCACCCGGCCCGCAACCCGCGAGATTGGAAAGGGGTGGGGCTCCTTCAAGGGGAAGCATTTCCTGTTCCAGCAAATGAGGAATAAGATACACTATGGCTGCTTTGACCACCGAAGAGTTCATCACATGGGCCAACCGCCTCGCAGGCCTCCCGTGGCCCATGACCACCGGAGAATTCGCGAAGATCGCGACGGGCGAGTTCGGATGGACCATTTTCGATGGCGACCAAGTGTTCACCGCCACTTTCTCGAACTGCTCCGAACTCGTCTTGGTCGGAACTGATCTTGGCGATAAAGTCAGTGATTCTCTTTTTCCTTTGGGTAGGGCTGGGTCGAAGGACCATGTGGACAAAACCTTGTTGAATGACCTGTCCGTCGAATATGTGAAGGCTGGTTCAGAAGCGTGGGGGGAACCGTTCAAGAGAGAGCATGGTAAAAAGCCGTTGATGGCGTGGAATCATCCGGCCGGCTGTATCTTGCAGATTGTCCGTACCAAGTCCTTGGTGTTGTTCACCTTTTTCACCCCTCAAGGGGCCCGCTACTATGAGTGAATGTCCCCTTCGTGGGACGGCTTGGGGCGATGCGTGAAGTGGATGTTATTTTGTGTGTTGATCGTTGCGTAGACGCGTAGATCATTTTCTTGAGCGTCCTTGGAAGGGGGGCGGGGGAGTGACAAGTCTGTTGCAAGAACACGGGTCTGCTATGGTGGCTGTGCGCTCCTGGATAAGTGCTGTTGTCACAGCCCTGTGACACCCCCGGGTATTGCTGGAACAGTACTTGGATGTGCTGGCTTCTTTCAGAGGCTGAAAACCGAGGGTGTTGAGGATGTCTATGAAATGGTCAATGCTCGAACCGACGGCACCGTCAGGGTGGGACAGTTTGATCTGGGTGGTAAGGTCATTCTCAAACTCAAGGACGGGCAACTCGTCACCGAATTCATCAAGAAAGAAACATCATGATCATATTCCCCCCACAAGAATTCATCACCTGGACCAACGCGCTCGTGCAGTTTCCGTGGCCCATCCAAGTCAACGACTTCCCCCCCTATGCGAAACAGCTGGGCTGGAAACCCACCTCGCTGCCGGATGAGTTCAGCGTACGTGCCGGTAATAACGGCGGGCGTGCGATTCTTGGCGACGACGAAGCTGGGGATGTGTACGAACTGTTTTTGCATATGGCGTCGAATGAGACCGAGGATGCTGAGGGTGCTGCTGAGTTGAATGATCATTTCGTGTCCTGTGTAGCTGCCGGAAAGAAGGCCTGGGGGGAGCCATTCCTACTGGAGGCCGGAGACGGTCCTAGCGTGACATGGAGGTTCCCCGGAGACATGTTCGCCCGGGTAGCAAGCGGGCGCTGGAGTGTCTTGTTTCGGTTTTTCACGCCCCAAGGGAAATACCAGTTCGTCTAGAAGACTCGAGTTTCACAAGAAGTGAAAGTGGGTGGGGTTTGGGCGGAATCGGTGATGGGTCCTGTGGAAAAGGCTTCCTCGTGTTTTGGTGTGGTCTATGTGTAAAGGAGTTTTGGGTATATGTCGTGGGATGATTTTGAGAAGAGGCTGTTTTCGACTGTCATGGCATTTCCGTCGCACACGATTTTGATTGTTGGTGTGCCGGATCGGGCCGGGAAGACGGGGACGCCGTTTGTGCAGTTTGGTGGGATCTATGCGTTTGGTCACAACACCACGATGACTGCTGAGTTGTCCTTGTTGAATGCCGGGAATCAGCGGGTCGCCTTCACCGAAGGGCAGCAGGCGGAGTTCCGGGAGTTGGGGTTTGCTCCTGATGAGGATGGTTTCACGTGGAAGCAGGAGCTTCCTTGGCCCACTCCCAGTCACATCATCAGGAATGTTGCTCGGGCGTGTGTCATCCGGCTTCGTGACATTGGTGGTGTCGACTCCCCGGAACGGCTCGTCTACAAGGCGTGGAGCTATCCCGATTATCGCGACGAGATCCCCGAGGAGGAGCGTAGTGTCGGGACCGATGCACTCGACCTCCCGTCCCTCGGCCTCCAGCGAGAACACACCTGATTCGGCAACTCACCCCAGGTTCCTGTCGGAAACCGTCAACCTCAACGCAACGCCCGCCGGCTGCTCGTGGGGATGGGCGGGGAAGGGGCAGTGACCGGGGTGCCGAGAGCTCACCGGACCCCCGGTCCACACCTGCGCCAAGAGACGCGCCCCATGGACAAGACCGACAGCCAGGCAGCGCGCGAACTTGCCCCGGACGTGTACGGCGGTGATCCCGCGAAGCTGGAGCGGACCTACGAGGCGTATCAGATGTTCTCGCGCTCCGCCGCATCGGCTATCAGCTACCGGAACTCCACCGCGAACATCCTGGCCAGGGCGGATTCCGCCGACGAGCCGCTCCGAAACTGCTTTCTGCGTTACGAGGAGGCAGGCACCCGGTCTCAGTCCGACACGCAACCGGTTGTCAGCAGGCATGCCGCCACTACGGCGACATCAGTGGTTGCCAGCGGCGCATCGTCGTCACCCCCGGT
This sequence comes from Arachnia sp., assembly GCF_057238465.1. Lineage (NCBI taxonomy): Bacteria > Bacillati > Actinomycetota > Actinomycetes > Propionibacteriales > Propionibacteriaceae > Arachnia > Arachnia sp. The sequence goes on along the minus strand of NZ_DBHHFZ010000009.1, from coordinate 25,530 downwards.
CAAGCACCGCCAGCCCACGAAGCCAGCCGGGGCCCGCTACCAACCACATGGCCTAATGCCCCCGTGATGGCGACGAACCCCACCCTTCCCCGCGGGCGAGGATCAGCCGATCCGGAAGCGCACCCTGTGCTGGTCCTCCGGACGGCTGCTGTGGCCGACCCGGAGCTCGAACTCGCCCGGCTCGACCACACGGGTGCCGTCGGCCAGGACCAGGCTCAGTTCGCTCGTCGGCAGCCGGAACTTCACCCTCGTCGTCTCACCCGGCGCCAGTGGCACCCGACGGAACGCCTTCAACTCCTGCTCCGCCCACGTCACCGACGTCACCACGTCGTGGACGTAGACCTGCACCACCTCCGTGCCATGACGCCCACCCGTGTTCGTCACGTCGACGCTGAACGCCACCTCGTCCCCGACCTCGGTGACCTGCAGCCCCGAGTACTCGAACGAGGTGTACGTCAGGCCCTCACCGAAAGCGAACAGCGGCCGGTACGTCAGATCGGCGTAACGATCCCCGTGCCAGCCCCGCACCCGGTTGTGGTAGACCGGCAGCTGCCCGGCGTGCCGCGGGAACGACACCGGCAACCGGCCCGACGGCTCCACCTGCCCCAGCAACACCGCAGCCAGAGCATCACCCCCGGCCGCCCCCGGGTTGAACGCCTCGACGATCGCCGCTGCCTCCTGCACCGACTCCGGCAGCACCAGCGGCTTCCCGTTGAGAAGCACCACCACCATAGGCGTTCCCGTCGCCCGGATCGCCTCCAGCAGCTGCCGCTGCGGCCCGAACAACTCCAGGGTCGCCGTCGAGCGACCCTCCCCGGTCAGGTTGATCGTGTCCCCGACCGCCACCACGGCCACATCGCTGTTCGCGGCCAGCGCGACGGCCTCCGCCAACTCCGTCTCATCCAGTGGCGCCGGGTGACAGATCTTCGGGCGGGGCTGACCGTCGTCGAAGAACTCACCCTCCGGATCCGGAACCAACTCCTCGATGCCGCAGCCCCGCGCGTGAGCGATCACCCAGTCCGACGGGGCCGCCGCCCGCAACCCGGCGAGCAGTGTCGTCGCAGGGGTGAGGGCCGGATCATTCATCCACGGACACTGACCGGAGGTGCCGGCCCAGTCGCCGAGGCAGGCAGCCATGTCGTCGGCCTGCGGCCCGAGCACCGCCACCTTCACCCTCTCACCGCGCAGCGGCAGCACCCCGTCGTTGTGGAGCAGCACCAGGCTCTTCGCCGCCAGTTCCAGGTTGATCCCACGGTGCTCCCGGCAGCCGATCTCCAGCCGCTGCCGCTCCACATCGGGGCGACGTGGATCCTCGAACAGCCCCATCCTGAACTTCACCGCCAAGATCCGCCGCACCGCCTCGTCCAGATCCGACGGCGCCAGCAGACCCCGCTCGATCGCCGCCAGGGCGCCGTCATGGAACTCGGGGGTGGACATGATGAGGTCGTTCCCGGCGTGCACCGCCAGAGCCGCCGCTTCCGCGAAATCCGCCGCCACCTTCTGCACCCGCACCAGATGACCGACGTTGTCCCAGTCCGTGACGAGCAACCCCTCGAAACCCCACTCCTGTTTCAGCACCCCGTGGAGCAGCCACCGATTGAGGGTGATCGGTACCCCGTCGATGGCCTGGTAGCCGAGCATGAACGTGTCCGCCCCCTCCCTGACCAGCCGCTCGAACGGTGGCAGGAACCAGGAACGCAGCTTGCGTGGGGTCAGATCCGCCTCCGAGGCGTCCAACCCGCCCTGGGTCTCCGAGTAGCCCGCGAAGTGCTTCGCGCACGACAGGATCCGCGTCGGATCCGCGTCGCCGTCGCCCCGGTAGCCGCGCACCATCGCCGCAGCCAGCTCGCCGATGAGATGCGGATCCTCCCCGAAGGTCTCGTTCACCCTGCCCCAGCGCAGCTCGCGGGCGATGCAGGCGAGCGGCGAGAACGTCCATGTCACCCCCGTCGCCGAAGTCTCCCGCGCCGTCACCCTGGCCGCCCGTTCGACGGCGTCAGGGTCGAAGGAACACGCCATCGACAACGGCGTCCCGAACACCGTCGCGCCCGGCCAGAAACCGTGGCCGTGGATGGCGTCGTCTGCGATGAGCAGCGGAATGCCGAGCCGGGTCCGGGCGGCCGCGTCGATGGCGTCGTCGATCGTCGCCGGGTCGGTGTGCAGGAGAGATCCGACGGGGTGACGCTCGATGACGGTGCGCGGGTTGCTCCAGGCGGGCAGCTGCATCATCTGAGCCACCTTCTCCTCCACCGTCATGAGAGCGAGGAGACCGGCGACGCGGTCCTCGACGGCGGCGTTGGGGTCGTGGTGGATCATGAGTGGGCTCCTCGGATCGGCAGGGCCTGGATGACGGGGGTCTGGGTGTCGCAGTGCTCCAGCTGGATGTTGTGGAGGAACTCTGACAGAAGCTCCGCGGCCCGCTCCCGGTCCGGACCGTCCCCCTCTGCCTCCGCGAGGGCGACGAGCTCGGCCCAGCCCTCGGGGACGGGTGCGCTGAGCGGGGAAGTGGTGGTGCCGAGTTTCTTCCAGCACCAGAAGTTCCACGAGAGACCCAGCTCCTCGCAGGTGTGGAACATCGAGTGCAGCCACTCGGGCGAGTTCTCGCCGGACTCGCCCATGTAGGTGGCCATCCCCAGCGACGCGGCCCGGCTGCGGATCGCCTCGAACCGTTCCGTATTGACCGGCGACCAGTAATGGTGGAACTGCAGGCAGGCGTTGTCGTCGAGCGGTTCGGTGAACATGGAGAACTCCGTCGCCCAGTGCGCCCCCTCATACATCACCAGGTGCTCCGGGTCCTCGGCGCGGACGGCGTCGGTGAGCTCGCGGTACAGCGGAACCAGTTGCGGCCACAACTTCCGGTGGGCCTCCGGAAGGGGCTCGTTGAGCAGGTCGTAGCCGAGCAGCGCGGGATGGCTGCGGTAGCGACGGGCCAGCCGTCGCCACAACTCGATGCACAGCTCCCGGGCGTGACCATCCGTGAACAGTTCGGGCAGGTCGGCAACGGAGTCGTCGATGTTGGTGCCGGTCTGCCCACCGGGGGCGGCGTGGAGGTCGAGGAGCACTCGCAAACCGTGCTCCCGGCACCACTCGAAGCAGCGGTCGACAAGTTCGTGGCCCTCCGCGACATCCTCCCCGTCGGCGGTGATGAACAGCCGCGAATTGAGGGGGAGCCGGATGTGGTCGAAACCGAGCGCGGCGATGGCGGCCACGTCGTCCCGGGTGAAGAAGGTGGCGCGGAAGGTGCGCCAGAAGACGGCCGCATCCTCCTCGCCGATGACCTCCCGGATGAGGTGTTCGATGCGACGCGGTGACGTCGCTCCTTTGGTGAAACGCCACATGTAACCCTCGGGGAGCAACCAGTTTCCGATGCCCACACCGCGCAGCAGCACAGGCGCCCCTCCGACCGTCAGTTCTCCGTCACGACAACGCACAGGCTCCATTGCTTCACCTTTCGGGTACTAGTGTGTCCTCCGTGCGAACTGGTGGGCGTCCCACGCGACGCGAAGAGGTGGTGGCGGCAGCCACCGAGGCTTTTGCGCGCGGCGGCTACAACGGTGTCTCGTTGCGCGACATCGCCGCCCGCCTGAACATGACCCCCGCAGGGGTGCTCCATCACTTCGGCACGAAGGAGGAACTCCTCACCGCGGTGCTGGAGGCCCGCGACCGCGACGAGGTGGACCGGGAACACTACGCCACCTTCCCCCACGGCGCCGACTACCTCGCCCACATGGTGCGCACCGTCAAACTCAACGCGGAACGGCGCGGCATCACGCAGCTGTACACGGTGCTGGCGGGCGAATCGGTCGCCGAGGAGCATCCGGCCCAGGACTGGTTCCGGAGCCGCTACGAGGGGCTGCGTCACATCGTCGACGACGCCCTGAGGCTCGCAGCCGAGGTGCCCGACGGGGCGCTCGTCGCCGAGTCCTTGCAGGCGGCCGAGGCGGTCATCGCCGTCATGGATGGCATGCAGATCCAGTGGCTGCTCGACGACCGGGTGGCGATGGCCCCGACCGTGAGACGGGTCATCGACATGGTCGTCGCCGACCTGCGCAACCGCGTCGCGGAACTCACCCCTTGATCGCACCGGTCAGCATCCCCTTGGTGAAGAACTTCTGGACGAACGGGTACACCACCAGCACCGGCAGCGTCGCCAGCACGATCACCGCGAACTGCACCACCATCCCCGGCGGGGGTGGCACACCCGGCGGTTGGACGGTGTTGAGTGTCTGCCCCTGAACCACGTACTGGTTGAGGACCACCTGGATCGGCCACTTCGACGGGGTGCTGATGTAGAGCAGCGCGTTGAAGAAGGTGTTCCAGTAGCGGACCGCGTAGAACAGCGAGATGACCGCGAGGATCGGCTTCGACAGCGGCAACACGATCCGCCAGAAGATCTGCCACTCCGAGGCGCCGTCGATGCGTGCGGACTCCGTCAGTTCCTGCGGCAGCTCCATGAAGAAGTTGCGGATCACCACCATGTTGAAGGCGTCGATGAGTCCCGGGACGATGAGCGAAGCCCAGCTGTCGAGCATCCCCAGCTGTTTCACGAGCAGGTAGTTGGGGATCATGCCGGCGCTGAACAGCATCGTCGCGAGGACGTAGACGAGCGCCCCCTTGCTGTACGGCACCTCCCGGGTCCGGCTGAGTCCGTAGGCGAGGGTCGTCGTGAACAGCATCGAGGTCACGGTGCCGACGACGGTGATGAACGCCGTCACCAGCAGCGAGTTGCGGACCACGCCGCCACGCAGCAGCGCGGCATAGGTGTCGAGGCTGAAACTCTTCGGCCACGGATCACCGGAGGTCGCGGCCTCGGCCGAACCGAAGGACCAGACGATGACGTGGAGGAACGGGTAGATCATCGCCACCACGAGGAACGTCAGGATGATGGCCTTGAGGACGCTGACGACAGGGTTCGGTCGCCCCATCCACAGCGGCCGGTGTGCGCTGGCCCTGGACATCAGAACACCCCCGATCCGCCGACGCGTTTGGCGAAGCGATTCGCCGCGATGATGAGCACCGTCGCGACGATGCCCTTGAGCAGCCCCGCAGCGGTGGACAGACCCCAGTCGCCGCCGAGGATGCCCCGGAAGTAGACGAAGGTGTCCAGCACCTGGGCGGCGTCCTTTCCGACGGCGGGTTGCTGGAGCAGCAGCTGCTCGAAGCCGACGTTGAGGATGCCGCCGATCTCGAGGATGAGCAGGAGACTGACGATGGGCATGATGCCGGGCAGGGTGACGTGCCACATGCGTTTCCAGCTGCCCGCCCCGTCGACGGCGGCGGCCTCGTACAGCTCCTGCGGGATCCCGGAGATCGCGGCGAAGTAGATGATGGTGCCCCATCCGACGCTCTTCCAGATGGACTGGGCCACCACGAGGAACTTGAAGGTGTCGGGGTCACTCATGAGGTTGAACCCCTGCACCCCGAAGTCGGCGAGGACGTGGGCGAGGGCTCCGGAACCCCCGAAGAGCTTCTGCCAGATCGAGATGACGATCACCCAGGACAGGAAGTGGGGCAGGTAGACCACGGACTGGATGAACTTCTTCATCCTGGGTGAGATGAGGGAGTTGATGAGCAACGCCAGCATGATCGGGGCTGGGAAGGCGAAGACCAGGAGCAGCAGCGCGATCACCAAGGTGTTGGTGAGGGCGTTGAACAGCTCGGGGTCGGTGAAGATCCTGACGAAGTTGTCGAAGCCGACGAACTTCGATCCGGCGATCCCCTTGAACGGACGATAGTCCTGGAAGGCGACGATGTTGCCCAGCATCGGTAGATAGGCGAACACCGTGAAGAAGAGCAGCCCGGGGATGATGAAGACGTACATCGTCTTCACCCGGGCCGCTCGCTGCATGCGGGACCGGGTGGTCATGGGCTACTTCGTGGGGCTCGGCGAGGAGGGGGCGGCGCTCTCGCGGGCGTTGTACTTCTCCTGGTAATCGTCGAGGGCCTCCTGACCTCCCTGCCGCAGCCATTCCTGCAGGAAGGCCGGGTAGTCGGTGACAGGGCGGCGTCCGTACAGCATGCCCGTGACGTAGTCGTCCTTGATGGAACCGCGGGTTCCGGCGGAACGGCTCGCCTTCTCCGAGACCAGGCCGAGGATGGGGCTGCTCACCGGGTCCTTCGAGAGGGTCTCGACGGTGGTGAAGAAGTTGTCCGCCTTGTCCGTGAGGTCCGGGGGGATGAGGTAGTTGTTGTTGACCGGGGAGACACCGAGCCAGCTGAGCGCCCCGTGGTCGCTGTGGGCTGCCTCGTCCTGGGTCTTCTTGATCGCGCCGTCGGGCTCCCGGGTGAAGTGGACACCCTCGATGCCGTTGTTGATGAACTGGTACTCCTCGGAACCGTACGGGGACCGCAGCCAGTTGAGGATGCTGAGGAGCAGCTTCTGGCGGGCCGGGTCGGTGACGCGGGAGCTGATGCCGACGATGCCCCAGTAGCCGTCGGTGCGCACCACGGTGAGGGTGGCGTCGGGTGCGGTCGGCGGCACGAAGAAGGAGAGGTCCGCGCCGGGGGTGCTGTCGCGCAGTTTACGGATCTGCGAGTCGAGGAAGAACGCGTTGTAGGAGTCGCGGTTGAAGCCGACCTGCCCGTTCTCGAGCTTCTGCGACTTGTTGCTGGCGGTCGGGTCGGGGAACACGGCGCCGCCGTCCCAGAAGCGACGCAGGTACTCGACGACCTCCGGGTACCGCGGGTGCTGGAACTTGTGACGAAGCTTCCCGGTGTCGTCGAGCTGCCACTCCGGGCCGATCCCGAACATCCACTCAACCACCTCGGTGAGGGGGCCGAGATCGAGCATCGGGTAGAACTCCTTGCCGTGGAGGCTCTTGAGCTTGCCCATCTCGATGAACCGGTTGAGGAACTCGTCGGTGGTGGATCCGAGATCCGTGGCGCCGATGGCCTGGAGGGCGTCGGACCGGATCACGGGGAAGCGGGTCAGCACCGGATCCTCGTTGGGGATGCCGAGGATGCGGCCGTGTTTGCTGGAGCGCTGCCAGGTCTCGGTGCGGATGTGGGCGAGATGGGGCCACTCGAGGACCTTGTCCCCGGCGAGCAGCTCACTGAGGTCGAGCAGGGCTCCGTCCTCGGTGGCCTGGAGGCCCTGGGGGGTCGTGTCCTGGACGAACATGAGATCGGGCAGGTTCCCGGAGGCGAGGAGGGTGGCGAACTTGTCGTTGTAACTGGCGCTGGGCGCGAGGTTGGCCTTGTAGGTGACGCCGAGGCGTTTGTTGAGTTCCTGGAGCCACAGGTTCTTCGCGTCGTCCTGGGGCGGGGTGCCCCAGAGGATCTGGAAGGTGGTGACCTCGCTGCCGTCACCGGGGGGTGAGGCGACGGCCTTGGTGACTTCCTTGAGAGGTGTGGTGTACATGGTGGGCACGCCGGGGAGGGAGCCGACGCGGCCTCCGGCGACGACGGGGGGCGGCACATGCGTGGGCCAGGTGGCCGTTGCAGTGACGTCCTTACCGCCGCCGCCGGTGGGGGAGCCGTTCCCGCATGCGGCGAGTGCCGCCGCGCCGAGGCTGCTGGCGGCGAGGCCGAGCATGCTCCGTCGGGTGAGGGGGGTGGTTGGACCGAACATGTCAGGACCTCCTTGTCGCAACTGCAGGCTCGCGGAACGCTCCGCACATCAAGCCTAACAGTTGTTAAGTTAGAGGCCTAGAGCAGATGGCGTACACGTCTGCCATCCAAATGGTTGAGGAGGGTGCGGCCTCCAGGATCCGCCTGACGGATCAGCTCGCCGGGTCCAGCAGGAACCTGGCGAAGGCCTTAGCGGCGTCGGAGCCGCCCGGGTCGGTCGGTTTTGTTCGGCTTGAAGTTGGTTGAGCCGGTCTGCTCGCTCTGCGAGCTGGCCGTGTCGAAACCATGGTGACCGTGTCCGGGGAGCCGGGGTGGGTGTGCTTTTTGGCTGCCGGGTGGTTTCGACTCAGCCGTTCGCTTCGCTCACGTGCTGGCTCAACCGGCTTCTGGGGGTGGTTTCGACTCGGGCCGGGCGCGACCCCCTTCATTGTTGTTGCTGCACCACCCCGTCTCGGAACACCAGCAACCGGTCGACCATCGTCTGCAACCGGGCGGTGTCATGACTGACGACGACCACCGCAGCCCCTTCGTCAGCTGCCGCGGTGAGCATGGAGCAGCTGACCTGGGCGCTCAGCACGTCGAGACTGGCGCTTGGTTCGTCGGCGACGATGACGGCGGGCCGGGCGACCATCGCGCGGGCAATCGCCACACGTTGCGCCTGCCCCACCGAGAGCTCACGGGACCTGCGGCGGGGATCCACCGCGCCGAGTCCGATCTCGGCCAGTTTCTCCTGCGCCAGCTCCACCCATTCGTCCCTGCTCCGGCGTTCCCCGCGCGCCCGCAACGGCTCGGCCAGGCAACGCCAGATCGGCCAACGCGGCGACAGACTGCCAACCGGGTTCTGGAACACCGGCATCACGAAACCCGCGGGTCGTCGGTGCACCGCGCCGGTGTCCGGTAGGAACTCGACCCTGCCCGCCTGGGGTTGCTCCAATCCGGCGAGCAACCGGAGCAGCGTGGATTTACCGCAGCCGCTCGGCCCCTGGATTCCCAACACCTGACCGGCCCGCACCGTCAGATCCAGGTCCTGGAACAGGGGGGTTCCGTAACCGTGGGTGAGTCCCTGCGCCCGGATCACGGGCCGCCCGGCCGGCCGGGGATCACCGGGTGCCGTATTGAGACGGGGACAGGCCTCGACCAGACGTCGAGTCGCTGAGGTCTGGGGATGGGTCAGCAACTCCAAGGTGGCCCCGTCCTCGACGATCCGCCCCTGGTGCATCACCAGGGTCCGGTCACAGTGCTCCCCGATCAGGGATAGGTCGTGGGTGATGAGCAGCAGCCCCGTGGAACGTTCGTCGATCAGCCCAAGCACACCGTCGGCGAGTTCCGCATCCAGGGCGCTGGTCGGCTCATCCGCCAGGACGAGCCGGGGATGATGCACGGTGCCCGCCGCGATTGATGCCCGCTGCAACATCCCACCCGAAAATGCGTGGGGTCGTTCCTGTGCTCGGCGTTGTGCATCCTCGATGCCCACCGAGCCGAGCTGGCTGGGGGCTGCCTGCTCCGGGGGCCTGAGCCGGTGCATCCGCCAGGCCGCCTCGATGTGGTGCCGGATGCTGCGCAACGGGTCGCAGGCCGCGTAGGGATCCTGTGCGATGTATCCGACGACCAGTCCCCGGGCGGCCCGGATCCGTTCCGGATCGCCGTGCACCATGTCGATTCCGGTCACCTCGACCCGTCCTGTCACCTCACTGCCGATGGGCAGCAGCCCCAACAGTGCCTTGACCAGGGTGGACTTCCCGGACCCGGAGGAACCAACCAGCGCTACGCGAGCCCCGGTGGGGATCTCCACGCTCACCTCATCGAGGGCCTTCACCCCGTTGGGATAGGTTACGCTCAACGCCTCCACGGTGATGAGAGGTTCACGCGACGGCATTGCCCACCTCCGTCACATCCCGTAGCCCATCGGCGATGAGAGCAGCAGCGGCCATGCTCATGAACAACCCGAGCCCCGGCCCGATCAGCTGCCAGGGCGCCGCGGCCGAGGTGCTGCGGACCTCGGAGAGCATGTTGCCCCACTCCGCCGTAGGAGGTTGCGCTCCCAACCCGAGGAAGGAAAGACCACTCAACGCCAAGATGGTCGATCCGATGTCCAAGGTGGCCAACACCATAACCTGGTTCCAGACCATCGGGATGATGTGCCCGGTCAGGATCCGCCACGACGACACCCCCGCCATGCGCGCCGCCTGGACATAGGGTTCCTGCCTGCACCCGAGGGCGCAGGTGCGGGCCAGCCGGGCCAACCCCGCCCAGCCGGTGATCGACATCGCCAGGATCAGGTTGGGGAAACTCGGGCCGAGCAGACCGACGATGGCCAACGCCAGCACCTGGGAGGGCAGACCGAGCATGATGTCGATCAACCGGCTGATGACCGCGTCGACCACTCCTCCGCTCAACGCGGCCCCGACCCCCGCGAGCATCCCGACGGCTGATGTGATGAGGAAAACCGTCACGGCAGCCCCCAGCGATGTGGTGCCGCCGACCAGGGAACGGGTCAGCAGATCACGACCGGCCTGATCCGTGCCGAAGAGATGACCGGGACTGGGTGCCTGGAGCTGCGCCTTGTAGTCGACCTGGTCGGGGTCCATCGCGAACAGCGGCCCGGCGAGCACCAGCAGGGCCAGCACCACGGCCAGGATGATTCCCAGCCGTCCCTCCCTGTGCCGCCACAGGGCGCGCCAGGTGGTCATGTCGTAGCCTTCCGGGAGGGATCGATCCGGACCAGCAGCAGATCGGTGACCAGACTGGTGACCAGGTAGACCACCACGGCGAACAGGGCCGTCGCGGCGATGACGGGGAGATCGCGGGTGTCGATGGCCTTGACCACGTACAACCCCACACCCGGCCAGGTGAACACCGTCTCCACCACGGGGGCGCCACCCAGCAGGGCCGCGGCGCTGAGCCCGATCACGGTCAACATGGGTGGGGCGGCATGGGGTAGCAGATGCCGGGTGAGCAGGTAATTCCTGGAAGCTCCCCGGCCCCGGGCAACGCTGAGGAAGGGAGCGTTACGGGTCTCCAACAGCCCGGTACGCAACAGCCGCGACCACGTGGCGGCAGGTCCCAGGGCCAAGGTGAGGGCGGGAAGGAACACCGTCGCGATGGTGCCGTCTGCCAAGACCCGTCCCAGCCCGAGACGCAGCGTGATCACCTCCACCAACACCACCCCGATGAGGAAGGATGGCAGGGACAGCGCAACCAGCGCGAATCCACGCGACAGGGTGTCAGGCCAACGTGACGCCCACAGCGCCGCCGGGATCCCCAGCACCATGGTGAGGGCCAGGGCCAGCAGCAGCGCCACCACGGTCAGCAACACGGTGGCGGGCAGCCTGCTGAGGAATTCGTCGGAGATGGGACGACCCGTCGCCCAGGACGGTCCCAGATCGCCACGCACCAGACCGGTCATCCAATCCAGGTAACGCAGGACCAAGGGACGGTCCAGGCCGAGTTCGGCACGCAGCGACTCCACCTGCTCCGCCGTGGGTTCCGGGATGCCCCGGGCCTGGAGGATCCGCAGGGCGGGATCCCCCAGGGTGAAGGCCATCAGGGACCAGATGGCGATGCTCACCACGAGCAGGGAAAGCAGCCCCTGCCCGACACGCCGCAGCGCGTACATCGCGGTTCAGGCGCCGACGCGGGTGGTGGCATCCACCCAGATGAGGGCATGCTGCGGGGTGTAGTTCGGCACCCGCTGTCCGACGACCACCGCCGGGCGGCGGCGGCCACAGAACCCGTTGTAACCCTGATCACCGATGCGTTGCTGGATCCTGACCAGCAGGTCCTTGGCCGCCGTCCCGTCGAGGGTGACCGCGAGTTCATCTATGAGGGAATCCAGCTCCGGATCACTGATGTGGGAGTAGTTGCGGTTCCCGCCGGTGCGGTAGTAACGCTGCAGGGGCGGGATGGGATTGCCACCGAAGGAAACGGTCCCGTTGCTGACGACGCCGATGTCCCAGTTGCTGCCCTCCATCTCGGCGGTGGTGTCGGAAACCTGCCGGATGGTGACCCGGATGCCGTGTTCCTTGAACTGGGCCTGCAGGGCCAGGGCAAGGGTGTCGGAATCGGGTTGCTGCGGATAGGTCAGCAGTTCGAAGGCGATCGGTTCCCCGCTGCTCAGCAGCCAGCCATTGTCGGACCTGGTGGCACCCGCCTCACCGAGCAACTGCTCCGCCTCTGCCACATCGGTCTTCCAGATGTCGATGGCATAGGGGAGCTTCGGGTCGTAGAAGGAGCTGACGGGTTCGTAGAAGCCCTGCATCACATCGGTGGCGATGGCCTTGTAGTCGATGAGACGCAGCAGGGCGCGTCGCACCTTGGCCTCGGCGAGCACAGGCTTGGTGACATTCATGGTGAGGCAGAAGCTGGGGCCGCCGGGTTCACCCAGGCTGAACTTCGCCCGGGCGTCGCCCTCCAGGCTCTTGGCCTGCTGGGTGGGTGGGTAGAGCGCGATGTCCACCTCCCCGTTCTGGACGGCCTTGATCCGGGCCCCTGCGTCGGAGACGAAGAGCACCTCGACCCCACCCAGCCCCGGGGTACCGTTCCAGTAGTTGGGATTGGCGGTCATCACCAGTTTCTCGTCACTCAGGGAGACCGGAACGTAGGGACCGGTGTAGATCTTGGCGTCGATGAGTTTCTGTGGATCGTCGCCGGTGCCCTCGTAGCTCGGCAGATCGAAGACGGTGAAGCAGGCCTCGTCGGCCAGGATGTTGCGCAGCCCGGGTGTGGGAGCCTGGGTGGTCAGCAGCAGGGACTTGTCCCGGTCAACGACGACGGTGGCTCCGGGGAGTTGCTCCGTGACGGTCTTGTTGTTGGCCAGGTGCCAGGTCATGAGGGCCGCCAACTGGTCGGCGCCCAGCGGGTTGCCGTTTTGGAAAGTGATGCCCTCCTTGAGGCTGAGCCGCCAAGTCCGGTCGCCCTCGTTGACGGCGTCCTTCAGCAGCCAGTCGGTGGGGTTGCCATCGGGTTGGGGACGCAATAGCAGCTCGGCGTAGCCGAATTCGTTGCCCCAGAAACCGGTCTTTAGCGGGACGAGGTTCTGGATGGCGAAACCGGTGGCGAGTTTGAGAACCGCCTGGGCGTCGGGGCTGGCTGCGCTGGACGCGGCCTCCTCCGGCTTCTGGAAGGCACATCCGGCGGTGACGGAGACAGCTGCCGCGGCCAGTCCGGCACGGAACAGGGTGCGGCGGGATAGGGGGGTGGGGAACACGTCCATGGGTCGCTCCTGGTTTTCTGGGCAGGACGAGTTCGTAAACACCCCTGCTCATCCTCGTGAGTGGTCAATGCCTCACCGGGCAGGGCGACCGGACTCGTGGGCCTCGCGCCCAACGCACCGTTGCGGGACAGTCTCGGATTCTCACCGAACTTCGCCTGACCGGAAGGTGTTCGTCACCAAGCAGAATCGCCGAGGTCGCTGAGCCGCGGCCCCTGCGCCACGTCCTGGTCGAACATGAAGAGACTAGCACCGTGGGCAGGGCCGGGCGAGAGTGGGATCCCTCCTCGTGCGCGAAACACGGGAGAAAAACAGTTCGACGTCGTGTGGCGACGTTGAACCGTCGAACCTCCGTGATTCGTGCCCAGGGGGAGAGACAGGAAATGCTACTGTTCCCCGAACTACCCTCCCTGAAGTTGGTTGAGCCGGTCTGCTCGCTCTGCGAGTTGGCCGTGTCGAAGCCATGGTGACCGTGTCCGGGGAGCCGGGGTGGGTGTGCTTTTTGGCTGCCGGGTGGTTTCGACACGGGTCGCTCGTTCCTCGCGGCCCGGCTCAACCAGCTTCTGGGGGTGGTTTCGACTCGGGTTGCTCGTTCCTCGCTCCCTGGCTCAACCGGCTTCCAGGGGTGGTTTCGGCACGGGCCGCTCCCTCGTCGCGACTCCCGAACCTCCCTCCCCTCTGCACGTGAAACGCGGGAGAAGAACGTTTCAACGTCGTGTGGCGACGTTGAAACGTCGAACCTCCGCGATTCGTGCCCAGGGGGAGGGACGGCGGTTGGGGCCTTGATCCTGCGGAAGCGGGCCTCCGCGATTCGTGCCCCGGGGGGGAGAGGAGAGGCAGTAAATGGGGAGAGGAGAGGCAGTAAATGGGGAGAGGAGAGGCAGTAAATGGGGAGAGGAGAGGCGGGAAATGCTGCTGTTCCCCAATCCGCATCAACCAGCTTCGGGGGTGGTCAGGACGCGAAGGTCTGGGCCTTGGCGAAACGCTCGGCGACATCGGACCAGTTGACGACGTTCCACCAGGCGTTGACGTAGTCGCCCTTCACGTTCTTGTACTGCAGGTAGAAGGCGTGCTCCCACATGTCGAGCTGCAGCAGCGGGATCTGGCCCGCCGGGAGGTTGCCCTGCTGGTCGTACAGCTGGTTGATGTTGAGGCGCCGCCCGAGGATGTCGAAGACCAGCATGGACCAGCCGGAGCCCTGGATGCCGTTGGCAGTGGCGTTGAACTGCTTCTGGAAACCGTCGAAACCACCGAAGTACTCGTCAATGGCCGCGGCCAGCTCGCCGTCGGGACGGCCGCCACCCTCCGGCGACATGTTCTTCCAGAACGTGGAATGGTTGATGTGACCGCCCAGGTGGAAGGCCAGATCCTTCTCCAGCTTGTTGATGGCCCCGAAATTTCCGGACTCGCGGGCCTCGGCCAGCTGCTCCAGGGCCGTGTTCGCTCCCGCGACGTAGGCGGCGTGGTGCTTGCTGTGGTGCAGTTCCATGATCTCCGGTGCGATGTGCGGGGCCAGCGCTCCGTAGTCGTAATCGAGATCGGGCAGGACGTAGGTCATCGAGACTCCTCGGTTCGGGACATGCGGCCGGGCCGCGACGGTTCTCCCCATCCTATGCAGCCTTTCGGGACCTGCGGCGGAGTCAGGCGGGCGAGTCGCCGTCGCGCCGGACCTTCAACACCCGAAACCCTTTCGCCGAGGCCAGTTTCTCCGTCGGCCAGCCCTGCTCGATGAGCCAGGTCGCGAGGGAGTCCGCGCCGAGATTCTTGCTCACCACCAGATACGCGACCCCGTCGGGTTTCAGCCGGGGCAGCCAGGTGAGCAGAAGCTCGTGCAGGGCCTTCTTCCCGATGCGGATCGGCGGGTTGGACCAGATCTCGTCGTAGACGGCGTCCTCGGGCGAGAAGGTCCGCACCCGGTCCGCCACCCGGGCGCGTTCCGCGTTCATCCGGGTCAGGGCCAGGGCCCGTTCATTGACGTCGACCGCATCCACCTGCACCCCGGGGCTGGCCGCGGCGATCCCCACCGCTATCGGCCCGAACCCGCACCCCAGGTCGAGAACCCGCCCCTGTTCCGGCGGGGCGACGGTGCGCAGCAGCACCGAGGTGCCCAGATCCAGCCGGGTGCCGGAGAACACCCCGTTCGCGGTGGTGAAGACGAGTTCGCGTCCGAACACCGTGGCGGTGATCTCGCGGGTGATCATGGGGGAGGGGTCGTTGGTGAAGTAGTGACTCATGTCTCCTCCAGGCTTCGGCGGGCGCGGGCCTCGCGGGCGCGTGCGGCGAGCTGATCCTCGGCGGGATAGCCGACCTCCTCCAGCACCAGGCCGTGGGCGGGCATCAAAGGTACCTCTCCGCAGCGGCGGTCGCTGCCTGCGACCTTCGCCAGCCACGCCAGGTCCCGGCGTCCCGCGCCGACCACGGTCAGCGCCCCAACCAGGGCCCGCACCATCGAGTGGCAGAAGGCATCGGCCAGCAGGTGCACCTCCACCACCCCGTCGCCGCGCCGCGTGACGGTGAACTCCCGCAGGTCGCGGATGGTGGTGGCGCCCTCACGGGCCTTGCAGAACGGGGCGAAATCCCGCAGCCCCGTCAAAAGCTGCGTCGCTTCCTGTGTGGTGTCCAGGCACAGCGGGTGCCGCAGCTGGACCACGTGGTTGCGCAACAGGGGGTCCGGCACCTGCGCGGAGTCGATCAGGCGATAGCAGTAGCGCCGCCAGACCGCGGAGAAACGGGCGTCGAAGCCGTCGGGGGCCTCGGTCACGTCGCGGATGGCGATGTCTTCGGGGCAGATCCGGCGCAGCCTGCGCAGCAGGTCGGTGGGGGACAGGGCCGGGTCCTCGACGTCGACGTGGCACACCTGGCCGCGGGCGTGCACCCCGGCGTCGGTGCGGCCCGCGACGGTGAGCGTGGGGGCCGGGTCGAGGCGAAGCAGCCTGCCCAGTGACTCCTCCAGCACCCCCTGCACCGTCCGCAACCCCGGCTGGGAGGCCCAGCCGTGGAAAGCCCCGCCGTCGTAGGCCAGGTCGATGCGCAGCCGGGTCACGGCAACCGCCGGTAGGTCAGGTCGTAGACCTTGCGGCCCTGCGCCAGGCCCTTGGCCTCGTACTTCGTGACCGGGCGCGCCTCGTACCGCGGCGCCCAACCGTCGTGGAGATTCTCGAACCGCGGATGGGCGTCGAGCGTCTCCTTCTGCCAGAAGGCGTAGTCCTCCCAGTCCGTGGCGAGCCGCCACAACCCACCGGGCCGGAGTTTCAACGCCACCAGGTCGGCGAAATCCTTGCTGACCAGGCGGCGTTTGTGGTGCCGGGTCTTGCGCCACGGGTCGGCGAAGAAGGTCCACAGCTCCGTCAGGGAGTCGTCGTCGAACAGCACCGCCAGTCCCTGTGCGCCGTTGGCCGGCACGATGCGCACGTTGCCCACCCCTTCGCGACCCAGACGCCCCATGGTGGAGGCAATACCGGGTGGGAACACCTCGAAGGCGATGAAGTCGCTCTCGGGGCGGGCCGCTGCCATGGGCACCAGCGAATCCCCGTTGCCCGATCCGATCTCCACGATCCGCGGGGCCCGCCTGCCGAAGACTGCATCCCAGTCGACGTGGGCGTCGTCGGCTACGGAGGTGTCCATCTCCGCGGCGGGCACGTCGATGAGGAAACGGTCCCGGTGACGATCCCAGGCCGCCCGCTGCGAATCGTTCATCCGGGTGTTGCGGCGCACGAAACTGACGATGGTGCGCTGGGGACGAGGCGGTTTCACCCCGCGATGATAACCGGGTTAACGGGACCCGCCGTCGATGTGGCAAATGTTCGGCGGTAAGTTTTCTCATAGTCTCGTCGCGCAGGAATCCGGTGGAAATCCGGAACGGACGCGCCACTGTGACCCTCGAAAACGGGAAGTCAGGAACTGCCGGCGAAGACCATCCCAAAAAGGACGCGACATCCAGGATTGGTGATCAACGTGGAACTCACCCGCACCCTCGCAGCCCTTGCCGCCTTCGCCCTGTTACCTTTGGCGGCCTGTGGCCAGATGTCACAGTCGAGCACAGATGCCTCAAGCTCCCCTGCCGGAGTCGGGAGCGACGGCTGCGTCACCCAGTACGACGCGAACGCCGACTACTTTCCCGAGAAGACGAGCTTCTCCCACGCCACCGGGGTAACGGTGGAATACCACGGTTCCTACAAGACCGTGACGGTCAAGGAACCCCTGCAGGGTGCCTCGCCGGAGACCTACGTCCTCGTGCAGTGCGGGGCCAACCCCGAGCTGCCCTCCGAACTGGCCAACGCGCAACGCATCTCCATTCCGGTGCGCCGAGCCGCGACCTCCTCCACCACGCAGCTGCCCGCCTTCGAACTGCTGGGTGCCACCGACTCCCTGGCGGCGGTGCAGTCACCGAAGTGGGTCTGGTCCGAACCCATCGCAAAGCTCATCGCCGAGGGCAAGATCGTCGGTTTCGGCAATGAATCCGGTGGCATCAACGTCGAAACCCTCGCGGCCGCCACCCCCGATCTGTTCTTCTCCAGCGGTTTCCCCGACCCGGCCTACGACAAGATCCGGGAGCTGAAGGTACCCGTGGTGGGCAACTCCGAATGGTTGGAGAACACCCCGCTCGGCCGGTCGGAGTGGTTGAAGTTCACGGCCCTGTTCACCAACACCGAGGGCACCGCCAACCAGGTCTTCCAGAAGATCGAATCCGACTACACGGCGGTGAAGGACAAGGTCCAGCAGACCACCGAACGGCCCACCGCCATCACCGGCGCCCCCTTCAACGGGGAGTGGGCCCGTCCAGGGGGGCGCAGCTACGTGGCCGCCTTCCTCGCCGACGCCGGCATGACCTACGCCTTCGGCGAAGACGAATCCAACGGCAGTATCCCGACGGCGATCGAGACGATGCTGGAGGCCGGCGCCCGGGCCGACATCTGGTTCAACGCCGACACGACGAAGAAATGGCCCACCATCTCCGCGATCGGCGCCGACGATCCACGCCTGGTGACGATCAAGGCGGCCCAGGACGGGCGGGTCTACAACCCCACCAAGCGCATCAACGCCGCGGGCGGGAACGACTACTGGGAGCAGGGCGTGGTGCGCCCCGACCTGGTTCTGCGTGACCTCGCCAAGGCCGCCCACCCCGAGCTGTTCGCCGACCAGGACTACACCTTCTACGAGCAGCTTCCCGCCTGATGCGGCACCCACTCGGGTTCGCGGTCCTCGTCTGCGCGCTGACCGCGGCGGTGGCCGCGGGCCTGGTGCTCGGCCCCGCCCAGATCACCCTTGAGGAGGTCTGGGCGGTGCTGACGGGGCAACCCACCCGGCCCATCGCCCAGCTGATCGTCGGTTCCGTCCGGCTGCCCCGCACCATCACTGCCTGCCTGGCGGGGGCCGCGCTCGGGGTTACGGGACTGGCCATGCAGACGCTGTTCCGCAACCCCCTGGCCGATCCGTTCATCCTCGGCGTCTCCGCCGGCTCCTCGCTGGGGGTGGCGGCGGTGATCCTCGTGGTCGGGGGCAGTGGGGCCGCCGCCCTGACCGCGGGACTCGGGTTCGGTGGTGACCTGGCGGTCGTCGTCGCATCCGCCATCGGCTCCGGGCTGGTGATGGCGCTGGTGCTGGTGTTGGGACAGGTGGTGCGTTCCTCGGTGACCCTGTTGCTGATCGGGGTGATGATCGGCTACCTGGTCTCGGCCGGGGTGAGCATCATGATGTCCTTCTCCACCCCCCAGCTGATCGCCGCCTATTCGCGATGGGGGTTCGGCAGCTACGGCGGGGTGACCTGGGCGAATCTTCCGCTGATCTCCGCGGTGATCGGATTGGGGCTGGTGGTTTCTCTGGCGTTGTTGAAACCCCTCAACGCGCTGCTGCTGGGGGAACGCTACGCGCAGAGCGTGGGTCTGAACCTCAAGGCGGTGCGCATGGCGTTGATAGCGCTGAGCTCGGTGCTGGCGGGAACCGTGACCGCTTTCTGTGGCCCCATCCAGTTCCTCGGGATCGCAGTCCCACACCTGGCCAGGGGCACGTTCAACACATCCGATCACCGTGTCCTGATTCCCGCCACCGCCCTGACGGGGGCGCTGCTCGCGCTGACCGCCGACATCATCGCGGGGCTTCCCGGTGACTCGGTGCTGCCCCTGAACGCGATCAACGCCGCCTTCGGGGCGCCCGTGGTGGTCTGGATCCTGATGCAACGCCGGAGGCTCGCGCTGTGAACGTCCTGGAACTGGCCGGGCTCACCGTCGGGTATCGCACCCGGCGGAGCAGGAAGGTGGTCCTGGCGGGGCTCGACACCAGCCTCGAGAAGGGCCGTCTCATCGGACTGGTCGGACCCAACGGGGCCGGGAAATCCACCCTGCTGCGCACCCTCAGCGGGCTGCAGCCGCCGCTGGCCGGGAGCGTGAGGCTGCTGGGCCGGGACCTCGGGCGGATGCGGCGCGACGAAGTGGCCCAGCAGGTCGCGGTGGTGCTCACCGACCGGGTCGCACCGGGACGTTTGACCGTCGCAGACGTGGTCGCTCTCGGCAGGCACCCCCACACCGGATGGTCGGGGCGGCTCGGGGCCTCGGACCGTGAGGCCGTCACCACCGCCCTTGAGGCCGTCGGGGCGGGAGAGCTGACGAAACGGATGCTGTGGGAACTTTCCGACGGGCAGCGGCAGCGGGTGATGATCGCCCGCGCCATCGCGCAGGCCCCCCGGCTGCTGCTGCTCGACGAACCCACCGCCTTCCTCGACCCGCCCGGACGGATCCGTGTCTTCGAGCTGCTGCAGGACCTGGCACACGACCGCGGGATCGCGGTGGCGGTGTGC
Source organism: Arachnia sp. (assembly GCF_057238465.1). Classification (NCBI taxonomy): domain Bacteria; kingdom Bacillati; phylum Actinomycetota; class Actinomycetes; order Propionibacteriales; family Propionibacteriaceae; genus Arachnia; species Arachnia sp. The sequence continues at coordinate 5,959 of NZ_DBHHFZ010000009.1, read as the reverse complement.
ACCCACGACGTGGAGGTGGCGGCCCGGCACGCCGACCGGCTCTGGGTGGTCGGGCCGGAAAACGGAATGCGCGTCGGAACCCCCCACGAACTGGCCCACGACGGCACCCTGGAGGCCGCATTCGGCGGGGGCGTCGGTTTCGACCCGGACAGCTACACCTTCGTCTCGCGCCGGTCGCAACCGGATCGGGGAGGGCATCAGGGGGATACCTGAGGCACCGGGAACCCACCGGTATCTATGCTGAACCCATGCGTACCCTGCTGAATCTGATCTGGTTCCTACTCGCAGGCATCTGGCTGGCGATCGGCTACACGATTGCGGGGATCATCGCCTGCGTGTTCGTCATAACCATCCCGTTCGGTGTTGCCGCGTTCCGGATGGCCGCCTACGTCGCCTGGCCCTTCGGCAAGGCCGTGGTCCGGCGCCCGAACGCCGGAATGGGTTCCGGCATCATGAACCTCATCTGGTTCGTTTTCTGCGGCTGGTGGTTGGCTCTCGGACACGTCGTCGCCGCGATCGCCCAGGCCGTGACCATCGTCGGCATCGTAAACGCGGTCGTGTCGCTGAAGATGATCCCCGTCACCTGCTCGCCCTTCGGCAAGCAGATCGTGGACCGCGGCAACCTGGCCCCCTGGGACCGTCCGCTGCACTCCATCTGAGAAGTCCTCGAAAATGATCAACCGCCGCTGGGACTGCCAGCGGCGGTTGATCGTCCTTTTTCCTTGGCGTTATTCCTTCGGCCAGAGTTCCCGCGGCATCAGCTCATAGCTGTTGAACTCCCGGGTGAAGCTGCCCGTGCCCTGCGCCAGGCCGCGCAGGTCGATGGGGTAGTTGATCAACTCCAGCTGCGGCACCAGCGCGTCGATGATGGCGTGGCGCTCGGCGTCGGCGTCGCTGCCGAGCACCTGCCCGCGGCGACCCGCCAGGTCCGTCAGGACCGGGCCCAGGAAGGCCTCCCCGACGGTGATCCGCACCCGGTCCACCGGTTCCAGCACACCGATGTTGTTCTCCGTCGCGGCCTCGCGCAGCGCCAGGGCACCCGCGGTCTGGAAGGCCATGTCGGAGGAGTCGACGGAGTGGGCCTTGCCGTCGTAGAGGGTGACGGCGATGTCCACCATCGGGAAACCGAACAGGGTGCCCTTGGCCATCTGGGACTGGATTCCCTTGTCCACCGAGCCGATGAACTGGCGCGGCACGGCACCGCCCACCACCTTGTCGATGAATTCGTAGCCCGCCCCGCGTTCGAGGGGGGTGACCTCGATCTCGCAGACCGCGTACTGGCCGTGTCCACCCGACTGTTTCACGTGGCGTCCCTGGGCCTTGGCGGGGGCGGTGAAGGTTTCCCGCAGCGGCACCTTCACGGGCACCTCGTGGATGTTGAGGCCGTAGCGCTGCTTCAACCGCGCCAGCAGCAGCTCCTTGTGGGCCTGGCCCATCGTCCACAGCAACTGCTGGTCGGTTTCGGGGTTCCGCTCCAGGCGGACGGTGACGTCCTCGACGGCCAGCCGCTGCAGCGCCCCTCCGAGCTTGTCCTCGTCGCCCCGGGTGTCGGCCTCGATGGCGACGGGCAACAGCGCCTGCGGAACCCGCCAGGGCCGGATCGCGCCCGGGCGTTCCGTGGCGGACAGGGAATCCCCGGTCTCGGCCTTGGACAGGCGAGCCACGTAGACGATCTCGCCCGCGATGGCCTTGTCCTTGCCCACCAGTTCCAGGCCGATCGGCCCGGAGAGCTGACCCACCTTGTCGCTCTCGTCGTGGTCGGGGTGGGACGGGTCCTCGTCCTCACCGAACAGCTCGCGCCTGCCGGAGACGTGGACGGCGTCGTCGGTGCGCAGGGTCCCGGAGAACACCCGCACCAGCGACAGGCGACCCGAGTACTGGTCGCTGGTGGTGCGGATCACCTGCGCCACCAGCGGGCCATCCGGGTCGCAGGTGGCACGCGGCAGGGTTTCGCCGTCGAGGGTGACGATGTCGGGGACGGTGGTGGTGTTGGCGGCGGGGAAACCCTTCTCGATCCAGCGCAGCAACTCCTCGGTGCCGACGTTGCTGGTGGTGTGGGCGGGTAGGACCGGGAAGAACCGGGCGCTGATGATCGCCTTGTTCAACACCTCGTAGACCTCGGCGACGGCGATCTCCTCGCCCTCGAGGTAGCGCTCCATCAGGTCCTCGTCCTGGAGCTCGGTGATGATCGCCTCCAGCAACGGCGCGCGCTGCTCCTCGATGTAGGCGTTCTCCTCCTCGTCGGCGTCGCGGGAGATGCGGGTGCCGGAGGAGTAGTCGTGGATTCGTTTGTTCAGCAGGGAGATGTTGCCGGTGGAACGGTCGCCCTCGCGGATCGGCAGCAGTGCCGCGACGACACCTTCACCGAAGGCGTCGCGGCAGATCTCAACCATGGTGAGGAAGTCGGCGCGGCCCTGGTCCAGTTTCGTGATGGCGATGATGCGGGGCAGGCCTGCCTTCTGGCATTCCTCCCACAATGCGATGGTGGCCGGCTGGATCTCCTCGCCGGCGGGGATCACGAACACCGCCGCGTCGGCTGCCCGCAAACCGGCGCGCAACTCCCCGACGTACTCGGGGTGACCGGGGGCGTCCAGGAGGTTGATCTGCACGTCCCTGGCGGGGATGGAGGCCAGGGTGAGGGAGGCCGCTCGCTCGGGGGTGTCCTTCTCACCGCGATATCCCTCCACCCTGGCGCGCAGGAGGTGCTCGAAGAGGGTGGTCTTTCCCGACCCGCTGGCACCGACGAGGATGACATTACGGATTTGTTCGGGAGAACTGATTGCTACGTGAGTACTCGACTTTGAGGCCATACAAGAACACTAGTGCCTTGTCGGGGCGCATCAAGGTTGGGTCTTGGGAATGGCACCGAGATGTCTTGATCCCGCCAGAAAAATTGATCGGGAATCCAGCAGACTTGTACGACATGAACACGCTTCCCCTCGATGAGGACTCCTGCTACGAGGCGTGTGCGGGACGAGAACACGCCTGGGACGGGCACTTCGTGCTGGCCGTGACATCAACGGGCATCTACTGCCGTCCCTCCTGCCCCGCCCGGCTTCCCCGCCGGGAGAACTGTCGATTCTTCGCGACCGCGGCCGCCGCGGTGGCCTCCGGTTTCAGGGCGTGCAGGAGATGCCGGCCAGATCGCCTTCCCGGCGAGATGGGCTGGAGCCGACGGGAGGACCTGGTTGGCCGCGTCGTGCAGGCCATCCGTGACGGGGTGGTTGACGATCTCGGTGTGACCGGGCTGGGCGAACGGCTCGGGGTCGGTGTGCGGCAGTTGAACCGGATCTTCCGGGAAGAAGTGGGGGCCACGGTTCACCAGGTCAACCGGACCCGCAGGGCCCACACCGCCCGGATGCTCATGGACCACACCGACTGGAAACTGGGTGAGATAGCCTTCGCGGCTGGTTTCGGGAGCATCCGCCAGTTCAACGACGTCATGCGCGCCGAGTTCGGAACCAGCCCCAGAGGGCTGCGACGCCACCCCGAACCCGAAACTGCGCGCGGCAGGAGCGGGCGGTTCCGGCTGACGGTGCGGCTGCCCGCCCCGGGGGCGCAGGCGGGCACCGCCATGCGGGCCGCGCTCGCGGCACACGCGGTGCCGGGGGTGGAGAAGTTCGAGTCCGGGACGTTGACGCGCCTGGTGAACACCCCGGCGGGTGCTGCGCTTGCGCGAACCGACGTGATGGGCAGGGCGGAGCTGGACCTGCCCGCGCTCGGCGCCCTGGCCCCCACCCTGGGTGCGGTGCGTCGCTGGTTGGCCCTGGACGCCGACACCACGACCGCCGATGCCCTGCTGGGTCGCGATCCGCAGCTGGCCCCGCTGGTGGCGGAAAGGCCCGGATTGCGGGTCCCCGGGGTGGTCGACGGGGCGGAGTTCGCCTTCTTCACCGTGCTGGGCCAGCAGATCTCGCTCGCTGCCGCCCGCACCGTGCAGGAACGTTTCGTAACGTCATACGGCAGGCCCGCACCGGGGCTGGGGGAGCAGTGGCGGCTGCCGCCCGAGCCCGCGGCGGTGGCCGAGGCGGGGGAGAATGGGATTCGGGAGTCGTTGAGGCTGACCCGCTCCAAGGCCGCGACGCTGCACGCCCTGGCGGTCGAACTGGCGGGTGGGCTCCGCGTTGATCCGTGGGTCGACCGGGGTGAGACGCGCAGCAGGTTGTTGGGAATCCGGGGAATCGGGGCATGGACCACCGAGTTCATCGCCATGCGCGGACTGGGGGATCCGGACGCCTGCCCGTCCGGGGACCTGGTGCTCCAACGCGCCCTCGGTCTCGCGACCTCCCGTCAGGTGCTCGCGAGAGCGGAGGCCTGGCGGCCCTGGCGCTCACGCGCCGTCATGCACCTGTGGACCAAGGAGAGTTACCTGTGAAACACGAAGCCATCCTCACCCTGCCAGGAGGGGAGTGGACGATCATCATCGAGGACGACGAATTGACCAGCTGCCGTCACGGCGTTTCAACCCAGGGACTGTCCGCGGTGCCCGGGAACCACCCGATCCTGCATGCGCTGCGCGCCTACGCCGACGGCGACCTCCTGGCGCTGGACGAAATCCCGGTGGCTCAGCCCGGCGGTGAGTTCCACACCGCGGTCCGGGAGGCGATGCGGAGGATTCCGCCGGGGGACACGGTCTCCTACTCGGAACTGGCGGCCATGGCCGGGCGTCCGGCCGCCGCGCGCGCCGCGGCAGGTGCCTGCGCCCGCAACGCGGTGGCGATCGTGGTTCCTTGTCACCGGGTGATTCGCGGCGATGGGGGTCTCGGCGGCTACGCCCACGGACTGGACGTGAAACGGGCCCTGCTCGCCTTTGAACGAGAACACGCGGGAGAAAACCCGGGGCGTGGGTTTTGACCGAATCAGTTTCCTGCACATAGACTAGGCAGCTGTTGCGCGCCGTGCCGTCGACCCGAGGGTCGGGCGGCTGCGCGTGTGTGACCTCTCAAGTGTTTGATAACGAATGGAAGTTGCTGTGTCCACGTACACCCCAAAGCCTGGCGAGATCGCCCGGAACTGGCATGTGATCGATGCTGAAGACGTCATCCTCGGTCGGCTGGCCTCCCAGGTCGCCACGCTGCTGCGCGGCAAGCACAAGCCGACCTACGCGCCGCACATCGACGGTGGCGACTTCGTGATCGTGGTCAACGCTTCCAAGATCGCCCTCACGGGCAACAAGCGCACCGACGACATGCGCTACTCCCACTCCGGCCGACCCGGTGGCCTCAAGGCCGTCTCCATCGGTGAGCTGCTGGAGAAGAACCCCCGCAAGGCCGTGGAACGCGCCGTCTGGGGCATGCTGCCCAAGAACAAGCTGAGCCGCCGGCTCATCGGCAAGCTCAAGGTGTACTCCGGGCCGGAGCACCCGCATGCCGCGCAGAAGCCGCAGCCCTTTGAGATCACCCAGATTGCCCAGTGAGCCTAGGAAGTTCGATGACTGAGACCACCACCGCGGTCGAGGAGACCGCTGACGAGATCAAGCCGTTCGTCGACGAGCAGGACCGAGAGATCGCCTACCGTTCCGACTCCACCCCCGGGACCGCCGCCGGTGAGACCGCCCGGGCCGCCATCATCGCGCCGGGAGCCGCCACCGGCCGCCGCAAGGAGGCCGTCGCCCGCGTGCGCATCGTCCCGGGCTCCGGGCAGTGGGCCATAAACGGCCGCACCCTCGAGGACTACTTCCCGAACAAGGTCCACCAGCAGCTGGTGTCCGATCCGTTCGCCACCGCCGGGGTCACCGGCTCCTACGACGTCATCGCCCGCATCGAGGGCGGCGGCGTCACCGGGCAGGCCGGTGCGCTGCGTCTCGGCATCGCCCGGGCGCTGAACGAAATCGACACCGAGGCCAGCCGCCCCGCCCTGAAGAAGGCCGGGATGCTGACCCGCGACGCCCGCGTCAAGGAACGCAAGAAGGCCGGCCTCAAGAAGGCCCGCAAGGCCCCGCAGTACTCCAAGCGCTGAT